>NZ_JAKUDW010000099.1:0-18511 GCF_022662595.1 Bacillus cereus group sp. BfR-BA-01524
GTATGAGTATAAAATTGTTTTCTAAACTGTTTTTGTGATATTGAAGTTGATTTTTATATGCGATATTAAAGGGATTTGTCATATAAATTAAAATTTAACGGAGGTTATAATTTTGTTACAGGTTTGTAACTACTTTTATGAAAAATTATGTTATTTTAAAATTAGTTGATGTATTAGCTGCATTAACATGTTTTCTTTCATACAGTCAACAAAAAGCATCTGTCCTTGTGTGAGGGTTGGATGCTTTTTGTTATTTCCTAAACTATTTTTATTAAGTAATTGATTCTATGGATATTTGTTGAATAAAATTGAGTTAGAATTAAAACAGAAGGTATAGGTTTGTTACGAATCTGTAACTATCTTGGTAGGTATTATATGTTACGATATATTTGACCAACAACATTTTCTCTAATGCCGGTCAAGTTTTGTAAATGTATAAGCAATAAAAAAAGTACAACGGATTTTTATAGCAACAAAAGACCATCCATTTTATAAAAGTGGATGGTTTTTTGTTGCTTTTATAAAAAACATAAAGTGAAAATTAAACGTTTATTGCTGTAACATAAATGTTTTTTGTAACGAGTTTGTAACGATTTTTTTGGGGATTTATTTTACAATTCAAGTATGTTAGGAAAAGATAAAGAGGAAGGAGGATTAACAGTGGAATTTTTAAAAAAGGTTTATGATTACTAATGGTATCTTCTGTAGTGACTGATGGTGGAATGACTGTCATTTCGACTGCTAATGCTGCTGAATATAATCCTAAATCTGTTATAGATTTAGGAAATACGACTAAATTATAACATCAATTGTTCAATTTGATATTAAAGATTTAAAAGACAATATTATAAAGACGACACTAAAAGCAACATTTATTAATCATTCTGTTCCAAATAGACAACTAGTAGTTATTAATATAGGTAGTAGTTTTATATCAGCAAATAAAAATGAACTCTTTGAGCTAGTGGCGCCTAATCAGCTAATGTTGGGGCTCTAAGCGCAACTTTACCCTATCCTTCTGAGTATCATATTATAATGAATTTAAAAAATAATAAATGAAAATAGTTTATACTCAGTTCACAAAAAGCATTTTAATTTTGTAAATATTGATTATAAAATTAAACAGTATTTTGTTTTTTCGAGGGAGGAATTCAAATGTACATTGCAGAAGCTGTTTTGAAATTTTTAGGTGGGGCAATCCCATTAGTCCAAGAACTATTAAAAGCATTTATGTGATTGATATATTTTATGTTTATTAATTAATTGCATAAATTGCGGTACAAAAAAGATCTGCATATTAAAGGAGATCTTAATATGCAGATTCCATGTATATTTAAAAATAGTATAATTTTGTATTTTAAAATAAAGTTATATAGTTATTTTAAATATGGACCTTTAGCTCAGGTGGTAAGAGCAGACGGCTCATAACCGTCCGGTCGTAGGTTCGATCCCTACAAGGTCCATTTAGTTTGAATCGATTTCAAGTTATGTTTATTGAAATTGAATAGTGGTTGGAAATTTATAACTCCTATCTAAGAAAATCTATCATCTTATGAAAACATGGAATTTCACATTTGTCATCAACTAAAAATATGTGTTTCATATTTTTACATTTTTGAAAGAAAAGCCTTTTGTTAGAAATAAGTAGTAAATTTTATTTTAAATCATGAGTTATTATAAGAATTTATCTTGTTATTTAAAGAGATATGCTTTTTAAGTGATGGAAACTTAACAGTTAAAGCTATATAAGACAGCACAATTAAAATGTTATTGAATTCCTATAGATTCTTAACAAAGATAGCTTTAATTATTTATAGAGACTGATTATACGAATGATCCTTTTCTCTAACCATGATTTATCCAGAATTTGAGGTAGGGATATTAAAATCTTCCGTTTGTCCATTTTATGTTTTTCACAGGAGTCATACTCGAATACAAATTGGGGGAAGTATAATGACGAAAAAAAACATTTTACTAGGAATTAAAAGTATCTTAATTCGTATGGTATCGATTTCATCTAAAATAGGTCCATCAACAGGTACGCTTACAAATTCTAAATCTTTAATTATTGAAGGAGTAATAGTTGATCGAGAGGGCAGTTACTTATTAATGAGAATGGATAGTATCCCAAAACAACTTATATCAAATATTTATTTTTATAATAATTGTAATGAAATAGTTATACACTCTGAAAATGCATGTGTTAAGTTGGGCGATAAGGTAAGAGTAAAAGGATTTATAAATGAGGAGGCAATCGCCCCTAGTATTAAGAATGCTACTGTTGAAAGAGTTGATAATTTTAAAAATTAGAATTCATATGATTGTATTATAAAGTTGTACACCATTAAGTACGACTTATAGTTATTTATTTTTAATTATTATATGTGTTATGTACTAAGTAAGTATATGTAATCACATTAAATGGGTAATATCATTTGTATTTATAATTTTTTGTTTTATTGATAATGATTTTCAATGTGGATTTTTTTACTTTGAGCGAAAAATAAAAGTAATAGCGAGGAGGAAAGTTGGTAGGATGTTGTTCCTAATCACCACGATAATTTATGAACGTAATCAACAGACGCCAAAGCAAGCTACTAAACAAACTTGATAGTGAAAAAAGATATTTTACTATGAAAGAATTATCCTTACATTTAGAATGCTCAATTAGAACTATAAAAAGAGATATAGCTGTTATAAAAGATTCCCTTCCAAAAGAATGGGAGATTGAAATTGCAATGCGCAAAGGAGTGATTTTGAAAAAGAAATTATATGCGTCAAACTTTCAAAGTGACTTTTTGTGTTTTAAGTACTCATTTCTATTTCAAACACTTAAAATTATCATGGAAAAGAATATTCAATATATTTCTCAACTAGCAGATGCTTTATACTTATCAGTTTCTGCTGTATATCCAGTTTTAAAACAAGTTGATGAATATTTAAATAAATATTCATTATCCCTTAAAAGAAATCCTTTAGAAATTAAAGGTGATGAAACACAAATTATTCTAATGTATTATGAGCTCTATCTACAAGCATATTCTATTAACGAGTGGCCATTTGAGGAGTATTCAAAAGAATGTATCCATGAATGGATTGATTTTATAGAAAGTTCTTTAGGTATTCAATTTCATATAACGAGTAAGCAAAAGCTTTCCTATTTAATTCCAATATTTTTAAGAAGAAAGAAATTAGACAAGCATGTATATCTGGAGAATGAAACGTTTGAGCATGTAAAACAATCCAGAATTTACACCGAAATATCAAGGTTATGTGACAGAATAATAAAGAAGCATAATCTCAATTTAACTAAAGAAGACATTGCATTTCTATCTATTGTAGTAGATTGCTCTAAATATATTTACAAAGATACAGAAAAGCACATTCAAGATTGTATTTGTATTTTTAAACAAAATAATCAAATAATGTTTAATCACATACAGGTGTTTATTGCTTTATTAGAAGAAAAATTTAAAGTATGTCTAATTAATGATGATAAATTACTCTTTCTAATTATTGAATATCTTAAACGTTTTTCTTATCAATTACAGTCTTTATCGAAAATTGAAAATCCCAATGGATTAACTTCTAAATATATACGAGATAAATATCCCTATGCTTTTCAACAAGTAAGAAGTGCATATGAGGAATGGGTTGATCTCAATACAAACATCGAAAATATCCCAAAAAATATGCCTGATGAGGATATTACACAAATAGCCATACATGTAGAAGCATTAAAACTTTTTTGTAATGCACAGTCAAAAAAAGTGTTACTTGTCATAGGAGAAGGAGATGCATGGAAACAATATCTAATTGCTCTATTGAGTAATATCTTTAAAGATAAATTAGTCTTTGTGGATAAGTTCGTTACTAATATAGAAAAAAATGCATTAAAAGATATAGATTTTGTTATAGCTACTATTCCACTTGAGTTAGATTGTTATCCAGTTGTTTATATTTCAACAATTCCTACAAATAGAGACATAGAAACTATATCTAATCTTCTGTAAATATTATTAATAGGAACTTTAAATAATCCAAGTATAAGAAAAAGTCGGGAATCGTATTTAAGTACCCGACTTTTTCTTTATCTATATAACAATTGTCTACTATTGGTAGTCATATTTAGTAGTGAGAGAATTTTATTATTTCTGTATGCTGAATGTACTATAGAAATTATAGAGATGTATAAATTCTGGCTAAGTAGGTATCTCCATTATTTTCGCGAATTCTTTTATGATTTTAGCCAAGAAGATTTTTTTCAAAGAACATGAGGGGTTACACATACAAGGGAATAGGAGAAGGTTTGACATATGGTGCATGCTCTGCACAACTTCCTGCAATGAAGAAGGAAGTTTTAGTTGTATTAACGGTTTCAAAGGAAACTTACATGGGACATTTAGGGAACGGATAAGTAAATTTCCCTTCCAACTATGCAATAAAACAAGAAGATAAAAATATAACTGTAATTTTAAATTAGATTGTAGATATGGAGATACAATATATGAAGAGATTGAATGGAAATAAGAAACTTTTAGTAATGGCCACATCTATTGGATTTATTTTATTCAATACGGAACTTCCTACATATGCGAGTTTTGAAATGGGAGCAAGCTCATCTGAACAAAATTTTAAGCCTAACTTTAGGAATACCGATAAAGAAGAAGCAAAAATCTATAGTAAGAATCGATATGAAAAATGGAGTAAGGATTTTTCTCCGAAAGAAAAAAAAATGATAGAATCATTTAAAAAAAACTCCCCTACAAACGAACTATTAAGAAAATACCGAGGTAATATAAGTCGGATGAAACTTATGGCAAGTAGGGATAGTACAGACCAAAAATTGGCACATGTAGTTTCTGAAATAGAGGAAATGAATAAGATAATTAAAAAGCCAGAAAATCTCACTTTAGAAAAACAAATCGTGTACACACGATTTAGTGCTACTGATTTTGGCTATGAAAGTAATTCGGATTTAGAAAAGGGATTATTAGATTTAGACATGAAACATGTTAATGAATTCAAGAGAGGATTTCAATATGGCAAATTTCCTGATTTACGTGTAGGAAGTTTAATGGAAGGAACAGATGGTTTGTTAAGCTCTTTCTTTTCTACAGAACGAATTCTAGTTGAATTAACGGTCCCAAAGGGCATTTATATGGGACATTTAGGGGACGGACAAGTGATTTTTCCTTCTGACTATGCAATGAAATTAGTAGATAGTAATATAACTGCAATTACACAAAATGGAAGGGAATTGTTGAAAATGAAAGCTAAGGTTGTTAAAAAAGAAGAAATTGAAGAAGAAATTCTTCATCAACAACATGTTATAAACAAAGTAGTGGCGATAGCTTTACGTGCCAAGGGAATTAGTGAAAAAGATATTGAAAACATTAATGATATAATAACTTTTAATTTTACAGGTTTGAATGCATCACTTGCCATTAAAAATTCTCAAAAAGCCATATTGGATATAGTAAATAATGATTATATGCCAAGTAATTTAATAAAAGATTGTTTTTTAAAATTACAAAAAGATATAGGGTTTCTTTTTGAAGAAACTCCAATTCATATGAGAGAAGAATTATTAGGAACGACAATAATTCCTAATAATTTAAGTGAGAGGCCATTCATAAGAATAAATGCAACGCCTCAAAGTAATTTAAGTGTTTTCAATGAGCACCTTAGTACTTCAGGAACAGTACTTCATGAATTTGGTCATTTGATAGCAAAGAAAATCTTAAATAATGTTGCTAATGATGATACATTTAAAAGGTTATACAAAGAGGAAAAAAATAACATAACAAAAATAAATACTGATAACGGCTATGCAAAGAAAAATCCAGATGAGTTTTTTGCTGAAGTTTTTAAATCTATGGTATCAATGGGCAATCAGAATCATAACGGAAACTTATACCGAGAATCTATAGAAAAAGAGGTTCCAAAGACTGTTGAATTTATAAGAAATAAACTAAAAGAACATGGATATGTATTAAAATGATAACATTTTTAGCAAGGATTTATCTGTTGACAAATTAAATTATACTAAGGGGGAAAGGGAATATGAAAAAGTCAAGTAAAAAAAAATTGGTTATAGCCACATCTATCGGAATTGGAATTAGTATATTCAATGCGGAACTTCCTGCATATGCAAGTTTTGAAATAGAAGCACGTCCATCTGACCCAAATTTCAAGCCTAACTTTAGGAATACTGATAAAGAAGAAGCAAAAGTATATAGTAAAAATCAATATGAAGAATGGAATAAAAATTTTTCTTCACAAGAAAAAAAATTGGTAGAATCATTTAAAAAAAACTCTCCTACGAATGAACTATTAAGGAAATATCGAGGTAATATAACAGAGATGAAATTCATGGCAAGTGAAGAAGGAGCAGATCCAGAATTAATAAAAGCTGTTTCTGAAGTAGCTGAAATGAATAGACTTATAAAGAAGAAGGAAAATTTAACTTTAGAAAAACAAATCGTGTACACTCGATTTAGTGCTACTGATTTTGGCTATGAAAGTAATTCGGATTTAGAAAAGGGATTATTAGATTTAGACATGAAACATATTAATGAATTCAAGAGAGGATTTCAATATGGGAAATTTCCTGATTTACGTGTAGGAAGTTTAATGGAAGATCCAGATGGGTTGTTGAAATCTTTCTTTTCTAAAGAACGAATTCTAGTTGAATTGACGGTACCGAAGGGCATTTTTATGGGACATTTAGGAGATGGACAAGTAATTTTTCCTTCTGACTATGCAATAAAATTGGTAGATAATAAAATAAATGTAGTTACACAAAACGGAAAAACGTTATTAAAAATGAAAGCTAAGGTTGTTAAAAAAGAAGAAATTGATGACGAAATACTTCATCAACAAGATGTTATAAATAAAGTAGTGGCGATATCATTACGTGCCAAGGGAATTAGTGAACAAGATATAGCGGAAATTAATGAGAAAATAACTTTTAATTTTACAGGTTTGAATGCATCACTTGCCATTAAAAATTCTCAAAAAGCTATATTGGATTTAGTAAATAATAATTATATGTCAAGTAATTTAATAAAGGATTGTTTTTTAAAATTAAGAAATAGTATAGGTTTTCAATTTGAAGAAACTCCAATTCAAATGAAAGAAACAATGGCGGGGGGAACTGTTTTTCCTGGAGATTCCAAAAAACCTTACATAATGATAAATGCAACTCCTCAAAGTCAATTGAGTGCATTTGGACCACATCTTAGTACCGCAGCGACATTATTTCATGAGATTGGTCATCTAATAGAAGCTGAAATTTTAAATGAAATTGCAGATGATGCTATATTTAAAAAGTTATACGAAGAGGAAAAAAATAATATAACGGAAATAAACACTTTTAATGGTTATGCAAAGAAAAATCCACATGAGTTTTTTGCTGAGGTTTTTAAATCTATGGTATCAATGGGCAACCAGAATCACCAAGGAGACTTATATAGAGAATCCATAAAAAAAGAAGCTCCAAAAACTGTAAGTTTCATTAAAGATAAACTAAGAGAACATGGATATTTATTAAAGTGATAACATATCTATATTTACAAATTAAAAGTAGTTTTTCGTACATTTAGTAAAAAATAAAATACAGATACTGGAGGACTACAAGGTATAAGAGACATACTTCTAATTGAAGCACGCAGATACACATATAAATGATAAGGAAACAACTTTTAATCATGCGTATTTCATATAATGACGAAAGTGAAAATAAATGCTTTGAAAAATATGGATGGTATCCTCCAATAGGTTCTTGAATTATATAGTCTCTGCTTGCCACTTTTTTGTTATTCTTAAGTAACAAGTTCTTTGTCTATCTTCTTGCAATATGATTATTTATCTAAAACTCGAAAAAGTGAACATTTATAAGTTAAATACAAAAAAGGAATTCTTTTGAGTTCCTTTTTTTATTATGAATACAGTATATAAAATGTTTTCTCTCATGAAAAGAAAGCAAAGTGTGAAAATTAACCCCAGAGTTTTATTTTTTAATATTTATTGTGCACAAGAACATATAAATGTGGATACTTATTGATAGAATGGACCAAATTGACGTTTAGGAAATGGAGCTAGTACAATTTGAGGTACTGAGAGTCATCTTCCCAAATTTGTACTAAAAATTTATTAACCCTTTTAACAGGATTATTTAATACTAGGAGAATATACATCCTCTCTTTCTTACTTTATCGCTTAATTTAATTCCAGAACTTTAGTGAGCACATTTATTTTGTTACGATTAGAATGAATATTTGATAAAAGTTATTTGTGGAGAATAACCATTTTAATATAAAGTAAGCATTCTCTTGATTAACCCCTAAGAAATCTGGATTTAATGATTTGGATTTCTTAGGGGTTGTTGAGTAATCTAAGTTTGATGGACTCATCGTTATAAAACTAAAAAAGAAGGATGATACGATATGGATAGGAAAGTAGACAGCCTTGCGTTTCATTTCATATTAAAATATCTAATAGATGATTTCTTATACTATTTCAAGAAATAGAATAATTCTCCATGATTCAAGTCCAAACGAAATGAAATCTAATCTTACACAAGAAAACAAGTGAAGATGTTACCTTATTAGGTATATCGTATAAAACTATCTAAGGTGCGAACTTATAAATTTTACAAAAAAGGCATGAAAAAGCAAAGTATTGAGCAGTTTATTTTATTAGAGTGTACATACTATCAATTATAGAAATTTATAATCCTAATTTATATCGGTATTTTAGGGTAATATATTGAGAGGGATAATATAAATATTATTAGGGATAAAGTTTATAGAAGCATACATACTGCTATAACATTTTCCCGTATACTTTTTTGCTAGCACATTACAGACATGGACAGGTTCCTCTGGTGAAATTGTTTCTAATCGAATTGATGATTTAATAGATTTTGAGGGGAAATGGCGAAAACATTATTAAATTAATATGTAAAGAAAAAAATGCGATTCAAGATTATACATGTTCATCTAAAGGTATAAATAGTTATTCGTGATCAACGGAAGGTAAATTGAAAAATAATATGTTCACCACAAGAAATAATAAAATAATTAAAACTATAGATAGCGCATTAAAAAAGACAAAAACTTCAGAAACAATGATGGTGTATAGAAGAGTTACAGAAGTAGCATTAGGTGCTTATTTTGAAGGTATATCCTTATATGATTAGGAAGATGGAAATGAGATTAATAGAAATGCGTTTTCAGAGATTTCAAAGCAAATTAAAACTACATATGGGTATCTAAGTAGTTCATTATCTAAAGATCCTTCAGCTGAGTATAGTAAATTACCAATTTTAATGCAGATTAAGTTACCAGATGGTACACATGCAGCATATTTTGGGGGATTAAGTGAGGCTCCTGAAGAGAATGAAATGTTAGTTGCTTGAGGATTTACATATAAAATAGAGAGTACTTCTATTGTTACTGTAAATGGTAGAGAGTATATGGAGATAGAGGCAAGAGGATTTCGAAAATAATAATAAATGCTATTTAAATTATCTATCAGATGACCCATGAGTGGTTTAACTGCTAAGTTGCCGAACCTCAGCATAGATAAGGACAGGTCATAATGAAAACTAGGTTACTTAGTATGTAGCATGTATAAAAAAATTTGAAAGAAATATGTATAGTATATTAATTAGTGGTTAATATATCTACAGTTTTTTGTATAGACATGATGATTTATTTTAATAGGATGTTTAGATTTTGTCTCTTTTTATAGATTTATAGGACAAAGTCTAAATATCCTATTTTATTTGAGTATATATAATGTGAATTATAGTAGTTTTTATTTTTAATTTAGATTGGTAGATTAGCCAAAAATATTTGGAGGGAGAGTATGAATATAATAAAGGATAAAATCTACAGAAGTGTATTGATTGCTGTAACACTTGTTTGTATGCTTTCTTTTGTTAATCCAGTGCAGATTTGGGCAGCTGACTCTGATGAAATAGTTTCTAATCATATTGATGGTTTAATAGAATTTGAAGGGAATTATAAAGATGCGGATATATGGGGAGAAAATAAATACAAAGAGTGGCGAGAATCATTAACAGATAAAGAAAAGGAAACGATTAAAAAGTATACAAAGAACGGTTATGAGATGATAAATTTTTACTTAAGGGAAATGAAAGGGAAATTAATAAATGAATTTCTATACGAGAGTCTTAATCTACAGATTAATATTTTAGATAAAGTATTAAAAAAGACAGAAACAGAAACTCCCATAACAGTATATAGGTCTGTTTCTCATAAAATGTTAGGCATAGATGATATAGTTTCAAGGATCTATGAAAAGAATGAGGGGAAGATGGATGATCATGAGGCAGCCTATTTTTCCGAAGTTAAAAAGAAACTTAAAGGGAAAGTTATAACTAATTATGGATACATGAGCTCATCGCTATCTAAACGTCTCGATGGCAAAATATTAAATGGTGAATATGACGTTCTAATAAAGATTAAATTACCAGCAGGTACAAATGCAGCATACATAGGAAATTTAAGTATTTATCCAGCAGAAACAGAAATGCTAGTTGCCAGAGGATTTGAATATCAAATAGAAGACCTATCTTGGATTGTACTAAATGGTGAAAAGATTCTAGAAATATCGGCAAAAGGAATTAAGAAATAAAAACTTAAGGGAAATTCATGTGAGAAAAAATAAACATTTAGTCAATGAAATCCTGATTGAGCTGGGAAGTTGGAGATGAAATATGAATAAAAAAGATATTTAATTAGAACATTTATTATTTTTCCGTTTATTTGTATGTATTCTTTCATAAATTCCGTGCAAACTGTGGATGCTGGTTCTGATGAAATAGCCTCTAATGATATTGATGGTTTAATAGAATTTGAAGGAGAAAATAAAATAGCGAATGATTGGGGAGAAAATAAATAAAAAGAATGGCATAATTTATTATCACGCGAGGAAGAGGAAGGATTAAAAAATACACAGATGAAAATTATATTAAACTGAATAAATATTTAAGGTCTACAAAGGGAAATTTAAGTAATGAATTATTGAATGAAAACGAAAATGAAAGTATTAATATGATAGATCAAGCGTTAAAAAAGACGAAAACAGCCCCCCCATTATGGTATATAGAAGAGTTACGGAAATAGAATTGGGTGTTCAATTTGAGGGTGTCTCCCTATATGTATGGTGTGCAGGAAGGAAACAAGATTAATAGAGAAAAAATTTCGGAACTTTCCAAAACGTTAAAGGGGGTGATTAAGACTGAGTATGGATATCTAAGTACATCATTAAGTAATGTTTTCGGAACTGAGAACTGAGCATAGTAAAAGACCGGTAATAATGAAAATTAAGTTGCCAGAGGGAACCAACGCAGCATACTTAGGAAGCTTAAGTATGTGGCCAGAAGAAAATGAAATGTTAGTAGCAAGAGGATTTACATATAAAGTGTGGGGTATTTCCATTATTGTAGATAAGGGTAAAGAATATATTCAATTGAATGCGAAAGGAATCCTTAAATAGATATGTATGAAATAAATAGCTTGTCTAAACAACAGATTCAAAGCCTCAGGGAATATATGATAATTTTCGAAAACGTAGAAGGGCTAAAAAATTTGAAGAATAAAGAATCATTACAAGAGATTTTATATAGATTTGAAGAATTTTTATATCAAAATGAATTTATTCTAAACTTTGATTATATTAGTTGGGGAAAAACAGAAAAGATAGAACGATATATAAAAAATGAGAATGCTGTAAAAGAAGCTAATTTGATTACTGTAAAAAAATTATTAACTTACCATGTAAGAATGAATAGATTTTATGAAGGTTATTTATTTGATGTCATTTTTATGGGGCATATGAGTTGTATTATAAGACGCTTAATGAAAGTAGCTAAAGATACACGAAATAACAACTAATCAGGTTCTAATTGGACAATTTAGTTATGTAATATGCATCTTTTTATTGCTTAGGATTTATTTTTGTAAATTTTAGTAGTTCTTTGAAACAGCGTATTTAATGCCAAAAATTAAAGGAGAAAAAATTATGAATATAAAGTCTGTATATAAATGTATAGCTACAACAGTATTACTTAGTCAAATTATGTCACCTAATATTTTACATGCTCAAGAAGTAAGTGATAAAGCACAGAGTGGGGTAGTTAATCAAGCGGAAATTAAACGATCCGGACTTATGGGATATTATTATAATGATAGTAATTTTAACGAATTAGTAATGATGACACCAGAAAAGAATGGTGATTTAAAGATAATAAAAGAAGATCATGATGAATTATTATCCAAAGAAAAACAAAGTATCCAGTCTATAAGATGGATAGGATATATTAAGCCATCAGAGAGTGGAGAATATACATTCTCTACATCCTCAGATCAAAATATTGCCATGCAAATTGATGGGAAGACGGTAATTAATCAATCTCCTATGGAGAACAAAATAGAACTCGAAAAGGATAAATTATATGAAATACGTTTGGAATATCGACAAGATGAAGCAGTAAATCAGAAAAATTTATCAGATTTACAATTGTTCTGGGCGAGGACTAATTCTGATAAAATTGTTGTTCCTGAGGAGAATTTGGTTTTACCGAATTTCGCTCCAGGAGAAAATAAAACTAAATTAATTCCTGAAACACCTTTGCTTGATGATAATTCAATTCCTGATACGACTGATCAATCTTTAGATACAGATGATGACGGTATACTAGATCATTGGGAAATTAACGGATATACAATAAAAGGACAAAAGTCTGTCCTATGGACAAAAGAGCTAGGTAAAAAGGGGTATATTAAATATGTTTCTAATCCTATGAATGCATATACGACAGGGGATCCTTATACAGATTTTGAAAAAGCTTCTGGTCATCTGCCAGCTGCAGTAGCTAAAGAGGCGCATAATCCATTAGTTGCAGCGTTTCCAGCAGTTGGAGTGAAAATGGAAAAAATGATTATCTCTGAAAATAAAGATTATACAAATTCAGAAGAGCATGCAATGTCCTCTAGTGAAACTGCAGGAATGACTTTTGGTGGAGAGGTAAATGTAGGGTATAGTGGATTATATGGTATTACTGGAGGGGTGACAGCAAACTTTTCACATAGTAATACAACAGAAAATACAAGTTCAACAAGCAATGGTAACACCCTTCATTTTAATGCAGCAGATGCAGCATACGTTAATTTGAATGTTAGATATTATAATAGTGGAACTGCACCAATTTATAGAGCCGCTCCGACGACAAGTTTTGTGTTGGGTGGTGAAACAATAGGGAGTTTTACAGCACAGGCAAATCAAATTGGGAATGATCTTAATCCAGGTGATACATATCCTAATAAAGAATTACATGCTCTATCATTAAATACAATGGATCAATTTAATTCGCAGCCTATTAAAATGAATCGCCAACAGTTAGAAAAGTTAAGAGCGGGTGCCCCTGTAAAATTAGAAACACCACAAGTAGCTGGGAAATATGCGAAAATTGTTTCAAGCGGAGATATTTCGGTAGCTGGAGACTGGGCACCTAAACTCGGACAAATTGAGAATAAGACAGCAGATATTATATTGAATACAGGTGATACTGTAAAAGAGGAAAAGGTGGCTGCTAAAAATTATACTGATCCTGAAGATAAAACTCCGCAATTAACCTTAGCAGATGCACTTAAGATAGCATTTGGGGCTAAAGAGGAAAACGGAAAATTGACTTTTAATGGACATAATATTAGTGAGCACTCTGTTGAATTATTTTATGATGAAAACACAAAAAAAGAAATGATGAAACAATTAGAAAAAATGTCAAACAAGAACATGTATGATATAAAATTAACGCCTAGAATGAAAATTGTAATTAAGACACCTACCGTATTAGATAATGGAAAAGATAGTAATATTGAATGGGAAACTACGAATATTAATCAACCTGGTCTTGATGATGTTGGATATAGTACTGGTAATATTGGTTATGGAATGTTGAAATCCAAACTAGAACCTAATACAAGTTATGTCTTAAGTGCATACTTCAAAGGGACACAGCACGAGAAAGAGATAGAGTTTGGAATTGGTAGTGGCAAAGGAGAGTATGCTGTTAATCAAAAATTTGAACTTTCTCAAGGCGGTAAGTGGAAGAAAGCTGAATTGAAATTTACTACAGGTGATGATGTGTCAAAATTTAATACTGTTCGAGTAAAAAATGATAAAAATGATGACACTCGTCAAGTTTATTTTGATAATATAGCCATTACAAAATTAAGTAAAGCAGAGAAAAAATTCGATGGAGTATCAGAAGATTATATTAAAGAAGCACATGCTTTTGAAAGTGTACGTAAAGATAAAAATAGTGGAACAGATTATGTAGATAGCATTAACCTTAAAGTAAATAGACCAATTAAGTGGAAGTATAAAGTGAAGGTGAATGGTAAAGAGATTGGGCATTCAAAAAACATCGATGAGCCAGATTCAAATGGTGTTATTAAAATTAATTTCTTAGATTTTAATAGTGGTATAGGGATTATAGCCACAGATCATATTGAGGTATATGCAGTAAAAGAGGGATTAAGCCCTGTGAAAGTAGCTGAAAACCACAAATACAATATGGAGGCGATAATTAAATTTAAAAATGCTGGTGAGAGTGGAATGATTGAACCTTATGGTGATATAAGATTTATAAATAATGGTGAAGTATTCGAAATATGGAAAGATGCAACAGAAAATTCAAGTAGAGAATATACTCAAGATCAACCTTATAAAAAAGATATAACTTTTAGAACGTTTACTCCGATCACTGAAGAGAGTAATATCAGATTTATTGCTAATGTAAAGGAAGAAGATTACCTTGCGAATCAAGATGATATACTCGCATATGGTGAAAATGAGCCCAAAGATTCAAAAGGCCTTAATGGGGATATTTACTTTAAAGGAGACGTTGCGGATGACTCTGTAAATATAGAGTATAAAATTACGAAATAACATTTTTAAAAATTTAGAAAGCCTGTAATTGTATATTTTGTACAGGCTTTTTTTTATTCGGCTAGTTATATTTAATCTGTAACAATTACATATTAAAGAAACGCAACAGTAGATAAGTCAATCGAGTGTTTATAATGAAGTATATTTAAAACTTGATTTTTTTAAATTGTGGAATCTTATTTGTGACGTACAAAAGTACTAACAGAGGACCGCATCTCAAAGAAGTAATTTGTTTCTTAAGCGAAGGAAAAACAGATTATAACTCTTAATCTATTAGAAATACTAAGGAGTATTTAACTAAAATGTTCTAATACAAACAGTCGTTCAGGTTGTGAATTATTACAAGTAAATCCAGATAGAAACATTCATTATAATTTTTTTAATAAAGGTCTGATATCAAATAGATATATTCATTTTTATCTATTTGAAGTGAAATGTACTAATTGGAAGATAAAAATAATCCAATTAGTACAATGTGTATACTTTTTTATTATATATAATATTAGCATTTACATATTTCTAACTAAATTGAAAGAATGGAGAAATCAAATGAATCATAAAATAAAATGCAAAAAAAATACTTTTTTCTTTTTTACCTTTTTCTTTATGTTTTTATTTTATCCTATACATTCGAGAGCTATAACAGAAAGTATCGATTTTTATCCTATTGATGGTGTTATGGATTTTGAGCATAGAACTGAAAATGTGAATGAATGGGGTGAAATACAGTATAACAGGTGGATAAATACTTTAAAAAAAGAAGAAATAGAGTCATTAGAAGTATTAAATTCTGCAAGCAAAGACGGAGGATATGATATTAATCAAATTTTGAAAGGTTTAGGAGGCAACCTAGATAGAAGACCAATTGATTCAGAACTTAAAGAGAAAAACGAAAAGTATAAAAAAGATGTAAAAAACATCGAAAGAGCTTTAAGTAGAGAGGGTTCAAAATTGAATGAGGATTTATATGTATATAAAAATATCAGTTTATCAGATTTTATAGATGTTGAAGATAAACACTTAACGAATATAGATGGTACAATAAATAGGGAAAAGTTTCAAGAATTAAAAATACATCTTTTATTTAGTAAAAATCAGGAGTTTACAATTGTGAATCTTACCGAAACACATGAAAAGAATTCTGGATTATTAAAGTGGAGAATTAAGCTTCCAAAGGGTACATCGGTAGGACATATAAATAAAAATCAGCTTATCCTTGATCGAAATATAGGCTTAAAAATTTTAAATAGTAGGATTGTTAGGCAAGAAGGAAAGGAATGTATTAGAATAGAAGCTACCTTAATTCCAAAAGAAAGAGTAGATAAAATTATAGAAATAAATGAAATTAAGCTAAATAACGACTTTAATTCTCTTTTAAAATCACCATTGAATTCAAAAATGATTGAATTTAGATTGCATAACTTGGCAAGTTCTGTAATTTCCTCACAGGGAATAGAATTACTTAGGAATTTAGGAACTCAAGTAGACAAAGATGTTTTAAATAGGATAATTAATTTTATGTTAGAAAAAAATGGGAAAATAATAATTGCCGATATTACACCAGCAGCTGTAATAGAGGCGTTTGCACCGAAACAACCATTAGTTAATACATTATTACCATATGCGACAGCAGGCGGAATATACAATCCAGATAACCGTACAATTGTAATTAACGCACTACATTCCTTCCAGGAAGGTACAAAATTGAATAGTGGAGATTTAATACATGAGTTTGGTCATGCGTTGGATTATTATATTGGCGAATTAGTTTTTTCTGGAAAAGGTGTTGCTATGTCAGAATCATTAGGATTTGAACAGATATATGCTATAGAGAAGAATAATTTAACAGAATACGCAAAAACTAACTCCCGTGAATTTTGGGCAGAAGCATTTCAACTGATGCACTCTAAAAAGACAGAGGATATTAACATGGTTAAAGAGAAAGCTCCCCAAACTTATAAATTTATAAATGATATTTTGAAATTGGTAAAAACAATGCCTTTAAAATAATAAATTATTAGTATAAGGAGATTATGATACGCTTTTATTTGGTGATAATAATTGAAAGGGCTAAGTAACAATAGTAACTATGGCGGTAACGATGAAAGTAGTTTTTCTGCGAGTGTGAAATAACAAAAACAGAGTAGTCTTTTTATTAATATAATTATATACACTAAAGAACCTGTAGAATTTCTACAGGTTCTTTAGTGTATATAATTTGATCAAAGCATTACTTTAAATCTGAGCATTTTGAACTTTCTTCACTTTCGGTTTGTTTATTAGTGAAGTGGAAATAGCCTAGTATGGCTATATTTTATCATTTTAGACAAGAAGACTCCGTCCTCAAGGAACGCGAAGTGAGTAGGTGGGAATTTTCTAAGATCATTATTTGAAAACTTAATATAATTGTTGTTTCCATATGAATCTAAATTTATTATTTTATTCTCAAATCGTTACCATTTTGTAAATACTATTTAAGCTATTCCTGATAGTATTAATTGCATAGCAACTATACGTGTTTGCTGTCTACGTTTTGTAAAATCTCTCTATTTAAAGAACAACTGAATAATCCCTATTCCCCTAATTAGTGCTTGTCCTTTTGGGATTTTCAGTTGTTTTTTTAGGGAGATTATAACAAATTATATTAATGTATTAAAAATAAGAGGAGGTAAATATATGAAACTTATTAAATCCTTACTTTGTTGTGGGCTAGTCTCAGTATCCACATGGGGGATATTTGGTGTTGATGTTTATGCCGGAGAAGTGGAAAAATCAAACACCACCATTAATATAATCGAGCAACAGAAACATAGAGATAAAATTTTATTATTAATTAATAAAATTGAATATAGTGATGCTGTAGGAGAAATGAATTCATTCATGTATAGTGGTAGCGGTGATATAGAATTTTCTTTGGAAAACAAAGGTAAAAATGCAATTGGGTATACTGTTAAAGGTCCTAATGATGAATTGATTCTAGGTGGTCATGTAAAACCAAAAGAGCAGATAATTACTACTACTTGTTCAAATACAGCAATCTCACCATTACCTAAAGGTGTATATCAAATTTATATTTCTAATGAAACCAACGCTAAAGGTGTATTCCAATTAGCTGTTAATAATGTGAATGGTCATACTTGCAAATGAATTATATGAAAAATAGGATGTTTAGTAAAAAAATATGATAATCATTAGTGAGTAGTTCTGAAAAAATATATTAAAATACGAATTATTATCTATTGTTCTACTTGTTCGAACAAGTAGAACATATGTTCTTGAATAATAAATTTTTGTGATTTAAGGAGGATATAAAATGTTAAAGAAAGTAATTTTAGTAGGAGCTTTAGGAATTTTTGGTACTATAACAGCAAATTCTTTTGAATTGAATGTAGAAGCTAGTGTAGTGGAACAAGATAAAGATGTAGTAGAAGGTAAAGTTATTGAAGTGAAAGATGTAAAAGATGGGTATTTTGTTCTTGAGGTAGATAAGTCAAAAGGTTCTTTACCTGATAGTGTGAAAGAA
>NZ_JAKUDW010000100.1:0-18169 GCF_022662595.1 Bacillus cereus group sp. BfR-BA-01524
GAAGCAGATAAATTAGGTATTGCAACAAATGGAAAAGAAATTGAAGACATCGCGGAAGAAATTTATGGGACTAAAGTAAGAGAAGCAGCAGGGAAGTTAGACATCTCTCAAAAAGGAAAAGAAATTGAAGAGTTAGCACAAGAAGTGTACGAACAAAAAGTACAGGAAGAAGCAAAAAAATATCATATTGATTTGTACGGTAAAGATATATATCAAGTGTTAAGAGAAATTAATGAACAAAAGGTGCTACAATTGGCAGATGAGCTTAATATGGACAAAGCGAACATGAATATTCAAGAGCTAACAGAAAAAATAAAAAAAAATCAACCTGAGAGAGAAAAAGAACTAAATTTTGTACCAGTGATTCGAACGGATGCTGACGCATTTTATTCTTATTTAACGAACTAAAAAGGGCGTGAGAGTGATACGGAAGTTTAAGTGGTATATATGTATATCATTACTAGCTATAGCGGTATGGAGTGTATATACAAATGGAATTACAAAGTATGTGGAGAAGTTGACATTCTTCAATATACAAAACGGAAAAGAATCGGAATTTAGTAACAATGATGAAAAGGTCATTTTATCAAGTGTACCATTAATTCAGCAATTACCAGAGCTAGATAGAGGTTGTGAAGTGACAAGCTTAGCGATGATGTTACAATACGCTGGTGTTTCAGTAGATAAGATGACGTTAGCAAATGAAATAAAAAAAGTTAATTTTATAGAAGATGGTGTGCGCGGGAATCCGAATGAAGGATTTGTAGGTAATATTTATACATTCTCTGAATCAGGATACGGTGTATATCATGGGCCACTTTTTCAGTTAGCGGAAAAATATTTACCTAATAAAGCTGTAGACTTAACAGGGAAGAATATAGAAGAAATTTATAAGAGTGTAAAAGCAGGGCAACCTGTAGTCATGATCACAAATGCAACATTTGCACCATTAGATGAAGATGAATTTACTACATGGGAAACAAATAGTGGAGATGTTTCTATTACGTATAATGAACATTGTGTTGTACTTATTGGGTATGATCAGGAATCTGTATATATTCGAGATCCACTTGAGGATAGCTTAGATGTAAAAGTACCGAGAGAAACCTTTGAACAGGCATGGGTACAAATGGGAAGTCAGGCAATTAGTTATGTAAAGAGCGCTAAATAAATTAGGACGAAGATTTTTAGTAATATGACTATAAGGTGAAGGATAAACATTTGAGGATTATAAGAGAAGTTTTATAGAGTAGACGCTGTTAAGAAATAAGAGAACTTTAGCATATATAATGCTAAAGTTCTCTTATTTTTATGATTAAAATACGTATAAGGAATGAATATGCAAAAATGCATAATTGAAGAAAAAATTACATTTTATCATTATATATTGTTTTATACATGTTAATTGTATAAAATGACACAAGTATCCACATTACATAAAGGAGGCTTATTATGCAAAAAATATTTAACTGGGTTAAATGTATGAGTATCAAGAAAAAATTAATCATTTCATTTTTTATTATTTTAACTATACCAGGAATTATTATCGGTGGTGTTTCATATCAAACTGCCAAAACAAATTTTGAACATCAAATGACAGATAAAGCAAAGGAGAATATTTCAGTTTTAAATACTGTTATTTCTCAAAATATAGAAGAGAAATTTGTTGATGCGACGTACTTTGCAGACATCTTAACAGAGGATACATATCCAAACGGACAAGAAGAAATAGTAAGAACGAAGTTAGCACAATATATAAAGCTTCATCCAGAAGTAGAAGGTATTTATATTGGAACAGAGACGGGAAAGTTTATAAGAGAACCATTTATTCAAATGGCTGATGGGTATAATCCAACAGATAGATCTTGGTATAAAGAAGCACATGAAAATAAAGGGAAAGTAATTGTTACTGCGCCATATCAGTCAGCATCTACAAAAAATATGGTAGTGACGATTGCGAAAGAAGTAAAAGATGGTAAAGGTGTTATAGGAATTAATTTAAACTTAGATAACATCTTAAAAATTTCCAAAATGATTAACATTGGTGAAAAAGGTTATGCAGTTATTTTAGATCAAAATAAGCAAATTGTTAGTCATCCATCTAGAAAACCAGGTGCAAAAGTTACTGATCCTTGGATTAAACCAATTTATGAAGATAAACAAGGAAATGTGTCTTATACAGAACAAGATGATAAAAAGAATTTAATCTTTGCAACAAATGAGAAAACAGGCTGGAAAGTAGTTGGAGTTATGTTCGATGAAGAAATTACCCAAGCTGCCAATCCAGTGTTTTATAAGACTTTGATTGTCATTGCTATTGCTATTGCATTTGGTAGTGTATTAATTTATTTCATTACAAAGTCTATTACAAGGCCATTACGAAAAATAGCTGAATCGGCATATAAAATTAGTAAGGGAGATTTAACAGAGAAAATTACAATCCATTCCAAAGATGACATAGGGAAATTAGGGGATTCATTTAATGAAATGTCTACGTCTTTACAAGATGTTATTACCCAAATTAGCTTTTCAGCAGAACATGTTGCAGCATCGGCAGAAGAGTTAACAGCGAGTGTACAGCAAGCAAATGATGCGACAGACCAAATTACAATTGCAATGGAACAAGTATCAGGTGGCGCTGAATCACAAAGTCAAGGTGTTGAAGAAGGGGCGGCTACATTACAACAAGTAAATACAGCAATTCAAGATGTAACTGGCAGCGCAGAGTCAATTTCTATTTCCTCATTACATGCGCGAGAAAGAGCTGAAGAGGGAGAAGATTTAGTTGAACAAACCGCAAAACAAATGCAATCTATTTCTAAATCGGTATCCGAGTCAGATGCTATTATTAAACTTCTTGATGAGAAATCAAAGCAGGTAGGAGCTATTTCTGAAGCAATTCAAAACATCGCTACTCAAACGAACTTATTAGCTTTGAATGCGGCTATTGAAGCAGCAAGAGCAGGTGAACAGGGACGAGGATTTGCTATTGTAGCAGATGAGGTTAGAAAATTAGCAGAGCAATCAGGAGAGTCATCTGGAGAGATTGCAAATTTAATTGCAGAAATTAAGGCGGATATTGAACATACTGTTAAGGCAATGGATAATGTGAATGGAGAAGTCCAAGAAGGCCTTGATGTTGTAACAAAAACGAAAGTAAGTTTTACGGAAATTTTAAGTTCTACTACACATATTGTTTCTCAAGTTAATCAAATGGTAGAAACAACGAAGAGAATTGCTGGAGATGCAAATGAAGTGACAAATGCTATTGATGAAATTGCAGCTGCTGCAGAAGAAAATACAGCTAGTATGCAAAGTGTTGCAGCTTCAACAGAAGAACAGGTTAATTCCATGGAAGAAATTAGTTCAGCTTCGCAAAACTTAGCTGAGATGGCAGAAGAACTACAAGCGATGACTAGTAAATTTAAAGTATAATAACAGCAGATAAGTAAGGTGAAAATAATATCACCTTACTTATTTTTCTATTCAGCAATTAGGGGAGTCATTAATGGGATGAAAAAAAGAAAAAGACTATGGAATTTATGGAAAACGATTACATTGTTAGTTTGTACAGTTGTAATTTTTTCTTTACTTGTGACAGATATATTAATTAGTCATAATGTGGAACGGACGACGGAGGATAGCCAAGCAGAGAAAGCAAAAACAATTGCACACATTGTGGCGAATGATTCGATTGTAATAGATGGTCTGGTTGGGAAAGCAGATACCTCTGCAATCCAAACGTATACAAATAGGATATTAAAAAACACAGGTGTTCAATTTATTGTAGTTATGGACATGGATGGAATAAGAAAATCTCATCCAGATCCTCAAAAAATAGGTCATCATTTTATTGGCGGGGATGAAGGGCCTGTATTGAAAGGAAAAGAACATGTATCGTTAGCAGAAGGAACTTTAGGTATTTCCATGCGCGTGTTTGTACCAATATTTTCTGAAACAGGTGAACAACTTGGAGCAGTGGCCGTTGGTATTTCAGCAGATAATGTAAAAGAGAGAGTTAGGGAAAGTAGATATATCATTTATATTGGTGTCGGAGTTGGCGTGTTAGTCGGGATTGTAGGAGCAATATTACTAGCTAGACATATAAAGAAAAGTTTATTCGGTCTTGAGCCGCACAGGATAGCAAAAATTCTTGAAGAAAGAAATACGATGCTACAATCTGTAAAGGAAGGTATCATTGCTGTCGATAAAGAGGCTAGAGTAACGCTAATTAATAATGAAGCGAAACGTCTATTTAAAAAAAGCGGACTTGAAGAAGATTTTATCGGTAAAGATGTTGAGTTATATATGCCAAATTCACGTATAAAAGAAGTATTGCAAACGGGAGAAGTACAATTAAACGAAGAACAAAATATTTACGGAATTACGATTGTGACGAATCGAGTTCCTTTATATGTAAAAGGAGAAATAGTTGGTGCAATTGCAACATTTCGTGATAAAACAGAGATTAGAAAACTAGCAGAGGAACTAACTGGTATTAGACTATATGCAGAAGCATTACGGGCACAATCTCATGAGTTTATGAATAAGATGCATGTCGTATTAGGGCTTACACATATGAAACAGTATGAAGAATTACAGAAGTATATAAGCGGCATGGTATCAGAGCATCAATATGAAATTGGTGGAGTTATGAAAAGAATAAAAAGTCCAGTATTTGCTGGTTTTTTACTCGGTAAGCTCAGCTATGCTAGAGAGAAAAATATAAAATTAATTATAAGTGAAGATTCTTATATGCCGGAAATAGATGATGAAAGTATTACTCATGAACTTATTACGATTGTCGGAAATTTAATTGATAATGCATTAGAGGCAGTGACGAATTGTGAAAAGAAGCGAGTTGAAGTTGAGATACAACATGGGGATATATTAACTATTACAGTACAAGATACGGGAAAAGGTATACAAGAAAAAGAAATAGAGGAATTATTTACGAAAGGGTATTCCACAAAGGGAGATAACCGCGGTTATGGTCTGTATCTTGTAAAAGAAAGTATACAGCGAATAAATGGGGAAATTCATATGCATTCATTAGTAGGAAAGGGAACAACGATAACGATTGAAATACCTAAAGGTAGGGATGAGAGGCAAATATGATTAAAGTTTTAATTGTAGAAGATGACCCGATGGTAGCAATGTTAAATACGCATTATTTAGAGCAAGTAGGAGGGTTTGAACTTGTTCAAGCAGTTAACTCAGTAAAGTCAGCGATAGAAGTATTAGAGAAATCACGAGTAGATTTAGTATTACTTGATATTTTTATGCCTGAAGAGACTGGCTTTGAGCTTTTAATGTATATTCGGAACCAAGAAAAAGAAATCGATATTATGATGATTTCAGCTGTACATGATATGGGGAGTATTAAAAAAGCATTACAATATGGCGTAGTAGATTATTTAATTAAACCATTTACATTTGAACGATTTAAAGAGGCATTAACTATATATCGAGAAAAACTTACTTTCATGAAAGAACAACAAAAAATTAGTCAATCGGAATTAGATTCGTTAATTTTACAAAAAGAAAAAAGGGAGCCTATTGTCACGAAAGAGCTTCCGAAAGGGTTAACGAAGCAAACGTTGCAATTAATTTGGCAGAAGATCGAGTCGCTGAATGGAAGAGTGTTTACAACAGATGAAATGGCACAATTAGTTGGAATTTCAAGAGTTTCTATTCGAAAATATGTAATGTTTTTGACTGACATTGGGGTGTTAGAAAACGAAATGATGTACCAACATGTGGGAAGACCTGTAAGTAAATTAAGATGTGTTGATCAAAAGAAAATAGAGTTTTACGTATAAGCGACTTAGTATAAGTCGCTTATACTTTTTTTAATTACAAAATCAATTACAAAACTTACAAAAACTATTTTTACTATTGAAAGCGTTTTAATATTGTTATTAAGAAAACGAGGGGGTGCCATATGGGAATTCAAAAGAATGTGGAAGCGGTATCATTTTCTGAAGGAAATGAAGTACAAAGAGAATCTTTCGCTTCTAAAATTATGAATGTAAAAATCGGTGTTATACCTTTACCGTTATATGTAGTATTGGCTGCTATTATTTATGGGGCATCTGTATATAATAAATTGCCAGCAGATATGATTGGTGGATTTGCAGTTATTATGATTATGGGGATTTTCTTAGGAGATATTGGGATGAGAATTCCAATTTTAAAAAATATCGGCGGTCCAGCAATACTTTCGTTATTTATTCCATCATTACTTGTATTTTTTAACTGGATGAATCCAGCTTCAATGGAAGCTGCGACTATGTTAATGAAAAAATCGAACTTTTTATATTTATATATTTCTTGTTTAGTAGTCGGAAGTATTTTAGGAATGAACCGTAAAGTGTTAGTACAAGGTTTCGTTCGTATGTTTATTCCTTTAGTAGTAGGGACGTTAGCTTCTGTAGCAGTAGGATTATTGGTCGGTTCATTATTTGGATTTGAAATGAAGCAGACATTCTTCTTTATCATCGTACCAATTGTGAGTGGTGGTATCGGGGAAGGGATTTTACCATTGTCGCTAGCTTATAGTGATATTTTAAATGAATCATCAGCAACGTTTGTATCACAGCTTATTCCAGCAGCTATTATTGGAAATATGTTCGCAATTGTAAGTGCAGGGTATATGAAGCGTTTAGGTGAGAAGAAACCGGAGCTTAGTGGTAACGGTGTATTAGTGAAAACAGACAATCAAGCAGAATTATTAAAAGAACAAAATACAGAGCAGCCAATTGACTTCTCATTAATGGGAGCAGGTTTATTAATTGCGTGTACGTTCTTCATCTTCGGAGGATTTGCTTCTAAGTTCATCGGTATTCCTGGGGCAATCATTATGATTTTCTCAGCAGCACTTGTGAAATATTTTAAATTAATGCCAGCAAAAATGGAGCAAGGAGCATTCCATTTATATAAATTTATTTCGAAGAATTTAACTTGGCCTTTAATGGTTGGATTAGGATTGCTATATATTCCGTTAAAAGACGTAGCAGCAGTTCTTTCAGTAGGATATGTTGTTGTGTGCGCATCGGTTGTTCTTACGATGGTAGCATCAGGTTTTCTTGTAGGGAAAGTGATGAAAATGTATCCAGTTGAATCGGCGATTGTAACTGGATGTCATAGCGGTTTAGGTGGAACTGGAGATGTTGCTATTTTATCAGCTTCAAATCGTATGGAATTAATGCCGTTCGCGCAAATTTCGACTCGTTTAGGCGGGGCAGCAATGGTTGTAACAGCGACAATATTATTAAAAATGTTTTCATGATCAAACAAGCTAGCTATATTCATATAGCTAGCTTGTCAAATTAAGGGGCGATTATAAGTATGTTAGAAAATGAAATTAATGAAAGATCATTGTTATTGCATAAAGAATTAGTAGGGAAAATTGAAATTACAAGTAAAGTAGAAGTAAATTCAGCGGATGATTTAAGCCTGACGTATACACCAGGTGTAGCGGAGTCTTGTAAGGCAATTGCGGCAGATGAAGAAACAGTGTATGACTATACAGCACGTGGCAATATGGTGGCAGTTGTTTCAGATGGAACAGCGGTACTCGGCTTAGGAAACATTGGACCGAAAGCGGCAATGCCTGTTATGGAAGGAAAAAGTATTTTATTTAAGAAATTTGCGAATGTAGATGCTTTCCCATTATGTTTAGGCACAACGGATGTAGATGAAATCGTTACCCTTGTAAAAAATTTAGAGCCTACATTTGCAGGGATTAATTTAGAAGATATTGCAGCACCGCGTTGTTTTGAAATTGAAAAACGATTAAAAGAAGAAACGAATATTCCTGTATTCCATGATGATCAACATGGAACAGCTATTGTCGTTTTAGCAGCTGTTATTAATGCATTAAAAGTTGTTAGCAAACAAATGGATAATGTGAAAATCGTTATTAACGGTGCGGGTTCGGCAGGAATTGCAATTGGAAAATTATTATTAAAGGCTGGTGCAAAGCACATTACGTTAGTTAGCTTAGAAGGTATTGTTTGTGAAGGTGAAACATGGATGAACGAAGCGCAAATTGAAGTTTCAAAAAAGACAAATCGTGAACATGTGCGTGGAACGTTAAAAGAAGCGATTCACCAAGCTGATATTTTTATTGGTGTATCTGCTCCTAACGTATTAACGAAAGAACTTGTACAGACGATGAGTGAGAAAGCAATTGTATTTGCAATGGCGAATCCAATTCCAGAAATCTTCCCGGAGGATGCATTAGAGGCTGGGGCAGCTGTAGTAGGAACTGGGCGCTCGGATTATGCGAATCAAGTAAATAATGTATTGGCGTTTCCCGGAATATTCCGCGGTGCGTTAGATGTGCGCGCGACTGATATTACAGAAGAGATGAAATTAGCGGCAGCATATGGGATCGCTAACATTATTACGGACGAAGAACGTAATGCGAATTATGTAATCCCGAATCCATTAGATAAAAGAGTTGTTCCAAGTGTTGCAGAAGCAGTAGCGAAAGCAGCTATTGATTCAGGCGTGGCGCAAATTACGAAAATACCAAGTTATTAATAGCTAAAAGCAGTGCCTAAAAAGGCACTGCTTTTTTGAGATAAGAAATCAAAATAATGAAGAAGTGTAGAATTATTTATGTTTCTTCACTATTTATTTAATTCCATTGCAACTTGTTTACCATTCACTAAAACCTCAGTTACTGCTACGATCACTTCTATCATTTTTTTCATCTCTCATCTCTCCTCGTTTCATTTCTTACTTTAAGTATAAGAGAAGAGAGATAATTCAACTATCGAAGTACATGACGTAGAAATTACATTGTTGTAAGAAAGTGGTTTATTTTTGTCACTTTACTCAGCGGTGATTACAAACTGATCATAATATTTTTCATTCACGTATATATTTAATAGCCATAATCCAGATGAAGGTAGTGACATAGTGAGAGGGAGTTCGTTTGTAGTAGAATCGATTGTATTTGAAGTAGTCCACGTTTGCTTGGAAATTTCTTTTTGAAAGAGTATTGGTATTGGAGTTACAGATCCTTGTTTTAGCGCAATAATAGACAATTTTCCAGTTGGTATTTCAGAATCTAGAAAGTACCACATTATTTCATTTTGTTCATTTGCGATAATAGGACTATCAGCCATTGCGATTTTTCCTTCGATGCCTTTTAAAGGTATTTTTCCGTCTATGAATGAGGGTGCTTCTTCCCAATTTACATCTTTTAAAACACTAAGGTGAAAGAAGGAAGGTGCGTTCACTTGAGTGGATGACGTTGTGACAGCTTCTGTTTTAGGTGCTTTTGAATCAGGTTGTGCTTGTGCGCATCCAGTGATGAGGAAGGAGAGAAGTAGCATAGTTCCGATTTTTTTCATGGTGCCACACTCCTAGTTTTTATTGTTAGTGTAATTGTATTTGCTAGAAGGCGGGACAATTCCTTTAAAGTATAAAAAGAGGTCGTAAGTTTTGTACGACCTCTTTTGACATTTTTTATCTCGTAAAAGCCCGATTGGTGTAGGTTAATAATCAGTGGGAGATAGCCTCCCCCACTGATTAAAGTTTTACTTTATACTTGTTCCGTTGTATAGGTTGGTTCGTTTTCTTTTTGAGGCATCGTCAAAAAAATAACGGACAGAACGATACATACGCCGCCTAATAATTGATATGTTCCAAAAGATTCATTTAGCCAAGTGATTGAAACGATGGCAGCTACAAGGGGTTCAATGCTAGATAAAATGCTTGTTTCTGTTGCTGCTAAATATTTAAGACTACCGATATATAGAAGGAAAGAAAGGGTACCACTAATAATGATAAGAATAAGCATAGAAAAAGTTTTTAGTGTAAGGGTTTGTGAAAATTGATTCCACCCGAATGAACGATTATAAATAAGTAGTGCAATTCCTCCGATTAACATCCCCCAACCAATTACTACAGTTGTCCCGCATTCTTTAATGAGAGAAGCCGGATGAAGGGTATAAAATGCAAATCCGATTGCTGTTAATAGTCCAAAAATAATAGCCTCTTTAGATAAAACAATATTTTCAATTGAGCCATTTGTAATAATAAAGTATGTTCCTATTAGCGCGGCTATAATTGCGAATAGTTGCATGGAAGCAGGGAATTTTCTTTGTTCAAATGCAACGTACACGGTAATAAGAACAGGACCTAGAAATTGAAATAGCGTTGCTGTGACGGCGTTACTAATATGAACCGTTTCGATAAAGGCGTATTGCGCACCAAGCATGCCGAGAATAGAGAAAATAATAAGTTGTATATAATATCTAGGGTGTTTCCAAATTTGAAATATGTTTTGTTTCTTTATAAGTAAGAAAGACAAAATAAATATTCCTGCAAGCAACAATCGAATTGTTAAAAAATCAATTGAGGATACATTAGTATGCTGAAATAGCCACTGAATCATTGGACCAGATAATCCCCATAATGTAGCTCCTGTAATAATCATAATGAGTCCGATACGTCTATTATTGTTCATGATCATGTTTCTCCTCTCAGGTATTTGATTTTTTATGTGTGACATGATAAAAGGAATTATATATAAAATCTGGTACTGTAAAAAGTATCAGATTTTAGTTTTATTAAGGGGTCAGATATTATGTTAGAATTAACGCCTAATTTAAATATGAATAGTAAAAAGGCATTGTATGTGCAATTGTATGAGTATATAAAAAAAGAGATTAAAGATGGATCGATTGTCCCTTTTACGAAATTACCGGCTAAGCGAAAGTTAGCGATACATTTACAAGTAAGTAAAAATACAGTAGAGGCAGCGTACGAACAATTACTTGCAGAAGGTTATATTGAGTCGATGTCGAGAAGAGGTTATTTTGTTTGCGAGATTGAGCAAATTGTTCATGTAGAAGATAGAGGAGAGAGAATAGGAGAAGTATCGTTTCAGGAGAAGAGTTACAAATTTGATTTTACACAAACAGGAATTGATACAAATGCTTTTCCATTCAATATGTATCGGAAAATTGTAAATGAAGTATGGCAGCCGCATAATAATAATCTTCTCTTTCTGGGACACCCCCAAGGGGAATTGAGTGTAAGGGAAGAGATTACGAAATATTTGTATGAATCTAGAGGAGTGCGTTGCTCAGCTAGTCAAATTGTATTAGGAGCGGGGACACAAATATTAGTGAAACTACTTTTTCAATTGTTAAAGGGAAGCAATTATGCAGTTGAAAATCCAGGGTATCATAGGAAAATGGTCGTTTTTGAACAGGGAGAAACAAGGGTCCAAATGTTATCTTTAGATAGAGATGGAATTTGTATTGCAGATTTAGAAAATAGCGATGCGAATGTTGTATTTGTTACACCTTCTCACCAGTTTCCTTATGGAATGATAATGCCTATTACGAGAAGGATGCAGCTTTTACAATGGGCAAAGAAAGAAGAGGGTAGGTATATTATTGAAGATGATTACGATAGTGAATTTCGCTATTCGGGAAAGCCTATACCAGCGCTGCAAGGGTTAGATACAGAGGGGAAAGTTATTTATATGGGTACGCTATCTAAAGCATTATTACCATCGTTACGGATGAGCTATATGGTGTTGCCGAAGAAATTAATTAAAAGGTATCAACAGCAATATTTATTTTATACACAAAGTGTTTCAAGAATGGATCAAGAAGTGATTAGAAGATTTTTAAATGAAGGATATTGGGAAAAACATATTCATAAAATGCGTGTCGTCTACCGAAAAAAGAGAGATCGACTTGTTTTTGAAATAGAAAAGTATTTTTCAAATCGTGTTGAAGTGATAGGAGAGGATTCGGGATTACACATTTTATTAAAGGTGCATAATGGAATGCGGGAAGAAGAATTAATTAAAGAAGCTGCAAAACATAGTATTAAAATATATCCTGTTTCTACGTACTATAAAGATGGTACTGCACCTGAAAATGTAGTTTTACTTGGGTTTGCGATTTTATCAGAAGAAGAAATTGCGAAAGCGATTCAATTATTAAATACAGCGTGGTCTAGAAAAAAGTAAAAAACATCCTCATATAGGAGAGGATGTTTTTTGTTATTTATTTTCATCTAAGAATAAGACCATATGCTCTTCGTCCCAATATTGTCCATTATATTTTAATGAACGTTCTTGTACACCGAATGTTTTAAAACCTAATGATTCATAAAGTTTTTTTGCTCCATCGTTGCCAACAACAACATCAAGCATAACTTGTTCTACTTCTAAAGATTTAGCAAGTTCAAGACATTCTTTAATAAGTGCTTTTCCTGCTCCAAGTCCGCGTGCTTTTGGAGACACATATACAGAACCGATTTTAGCTTTATGTTCCTGTTTTACATATGGTTTCGTTTCCAGCGTTGCAACTCCGATTAATTGTCCATCTTTAAATGCACCTAGCGTATAGTTTTCATCTTGTGCTAATTTTTGTGCTTTATATTCAATCGCACACTCTTTATTAATAATATCTTCATAAGAAGAGCTGAAAGCTTCAGGGTTTTGCTTTAATCCTTCTACACGAAGTTCTAAGTAAATTTCCGCTTCGTCTTTTGTTAATACATGGATATCCAATTATATCACCCTCCAAATCTTTGCAAATGTACCTTTATTTTATATTGAAATAAGAATAATTTCAAAAGCTTAGCTTATATGAGCTGATTTTATGAACAAAATAACACCAGTAGTGTTTACTACTACTGGTGTTTTCACACACATATTATTCAAAAGGTAGCTCAATTATAAAGTTTGTTCCTACACTTAATTTGCTTGTTACTAGAATGGAACCGTTATGCAATTCCACAATTTCTTTTGCAACAGCTAGCCCGATGCCTTTTCCACCTGTAGCTCGTGTTCTAGATTTATCGACACGATAAAAACGGTCAAAAATATGCGGGATATCTTCTTCAGGAATACCTTCACCTTCATCTTGTACACTTATTGTAAAAGAATCTGTTTCCGTGAGTACACGTATCATAATAGACGTGTTTTCTGGCGAATGTTGATAAGCGTTGTGTAATAAATTTAACATAACTTGTTCCATACGCCTTTCATCTATGCAAACTTCTAAATCATCTTTGCAATATACATCAAGTTGCATTTGCTTATTTGTTAATGTTGTTTTTGTTTTTTCTACCATTCGTTCTAAAAATGGCTGAAGAAGTACTTTTTGTTTTTTTATAACAAATTGGTGTTGTTCTAATTGTACAAGCATAAATAAATCTTGGACGAGATCGGTTACACTATCCGTTTCATCCTCAATGATTTGTAAGTATTCTTCTCGCTCCTCTTTTGTTAAAGAGTCTCTCTTTGCTACCTTCGCATAACCTTTCATATAGGTCAATGGAGTTAATAGTTCATGAGCGACACTAGCGAGAAATTCATTGCGCTCTTTTTTCATATACGTAAGTTCACTCGATAAATCTTCAATTGTTTTTGCTAAGCTTCCAAGTTCATCATTCCGTTTAATACCTAATTGAATTGGCCTATTTAATTTTGACATTTTTTCTGTTGCCTTCTTCATTTTTATAAGCGGTTCAGTAATAACACGAGAAAAAACAAAGACAGAAATAGTCGTTAAAATAATCGTCAAAATACTAATGATAAGAAATTGATGCAGTAGTTTAAGTAACATCTTTTCTAAGAAAGACGTCTTTAATAACATATATAAATTACCTTGAAATCCTTGAATTTCAAGTGGACTTACTGTTGAAATGAATTTTGATTTTTTCCAGTTTCTTTCTACAATTAACCCGCTATTTGGGATAAGTTCTGTTTTACAAGTAAGTTGTTTTTTCATTTCTTTCGTTACGGGTTCGGAGTTAGAAATAATTTTGCCGTTATTGTCAGTTATAACGATTGTTATATCAGTATTAGCAATTAATTCGGAACCGATTAAATCTTCAGCCGCATGTTCGATAGTGAAATCCTGATACCGAGGATGTTTAGGACGTTCTGTGTATTGCTGTTGTTTAGAATATTCATTCCATCTTGCACGGTTTACAATCTTATCACGATACCGATTACCTTTCTCTAATAGAGCATCGGTTTCTTCTTTCACACGCATTGTTGATATGCTTTTATAAAAAGATACGAAAGCAATTGTTTCAATACATAAAGCTAATATTAAAAAGTATGTCCCAATTTTAAGGGAAAGTTTACTCATTTTCTCACCATACCTTATTCATAATAAAGAGTCAGTGGTATACGATTTCCCACTGACCGAAGTAATTATTCACTTTTCCATTTATATCCGACTTTATAGACCGTTTCTAAGTAATCTTCAATTGGAAATCCTTTTTTGCGTAGTTTATCACGGATATTACGAATGTGTGAATCAATGGTTCTATATTCGATATCTGTTTCATAACCCCAAATTTTCTCGATTAAATCATCTCGGCTATAAGCACGGTTTGTATTTTGCAAAAATAGCCCGAGTAACGAAAATTCGATAGGTGTCAATGAGATTTTTTCATCATAAACTGTGACAGTATGTTTCGTTTTATCCCACTCAATACCATTGAAACTAACAAAGCCATCTTTTTTTGTACGGCGTAATATAGCCTCGATTCGTGCGACTAATACATGCTCATCAAATGGTTTTGTAATATAGTCATCTGCCCCCATAGTAAGGCCTTTCACCATATCGTAGTTTTGGTTGCGAGCTGTTAACATAATGATAGGAACGTTGGAAATTTGACGAATTTGATAGCAAGTATCCCATCCATCCATATTAGGCATCATAACATCTAATAAAATAATATCGAATTCTTTTTGTTCGATTAATTTTAGTGCTTCAAGGCCAGAGGTAGCTTTCATACAAAAATAGCCGCGAGGGCTTAAGAACAGATCTAATAATCGCAACATACGTTCTTCATCGTCTACTAATAAAATTTTTACCATAATCTTGTGCACCCCAAACTGTTCATTCTACTTGTATAGTTTACATGAAAATAATAAAAAACTCTTTTTATGTGATTGAATGGAGGGCTGATTTTTTCGCTCAGAGTAATTGACATAAAAAATGCACTAGTTTTGCACAACTATTTTTTATAATAGAAAACGTAGCGACACAAAATACCCTATGTTGCGACATAACGTCATGTCATTTTATTTATAAAATGACAATTCCATTCTATTGTGTATGTGAGATAGAGAGGGTTTTCGTATTCACCTCGCATCGGATAAGAAAAATTTCCTATCTCACACTTTTTTTAAAAGGAGATCATACACATGAATTCAAAAGAAGAAATTTCAAAAAAAGAAAAGCAAGATCGTAATACGGTTGTAATGTGTGTTGCCGTATCTATGGTTATTATTATAAGTTGCGTAAATAAAATTTTGGGGATTTTATAATATAAAAAAAGCTGATTGCTTCTTAAGAAGCAATCAGCTTTTTTCGTTGTTAGGGGGAGTGTTCATATAATAAACCAAGGTAAAATTGCTAATCCAGAAGTTATAATTGCTGTAGTAAATATTAAAAGCATAGCTCGTTTGTTTTGTTTCATGTCACATTCTCCTCTACATATCAAGTACATGCGATCAGTGTGAGAGGGGGTTCCACACTGAGTAAAGTTTCATTTTATATTTTTAGTATAATGAATGGTAAGGATTGGTACGATCGATAAAGGTGACATGAAGATTACATTGTTGTAATGAAAAAAAGCACCTTTCTTATTAAGAAAGATGCTTTTTGAAAACTCCCCCGCTATTTGCGGGCAGTAACTCCCACCTTAAAATTCGGCGAATACGAGGGAGTTAGGTGGGAGTTAGGTGGGAGTTACTGCCCGTAAAAGTCCGATTGGTTCAACTAATACTCAGTGAGGGGTGGAAAAATCTTCCGCTGAGTAAAGTTTCACTTTATATTGAAGTATTAATCATTTAAGAACAGAACCATATGTTCCTCGTCCCAATATTGACCGTTATGTTTTAATGAACGCTCTTGTACGCCGTAAGTTTGGAAACCTAATGACTCATATAGTTTTTTGGCACCAACGTTACCAACTACAACATCGAGCATGAGTTGTTCTACATGTAATTTATTGGCATTTTCAATAATTGCTTTAATTAGAGCTCGTCCTGCTCCGAGACCACGTGCTTTTGGAGAAACAAAAACGGAGCCAATTTTTGCTTTATGTTCTTGTTTAATAAATGGTTTTGTTTCTAAAGTAGCGATACCAATTAAATCATTATCTTTGAAGACACCTAGAGTATACTTATCCGGATTGCTTAATCGTTTAGCCATAGCAGCCACAGGATCTTCATGTTTAAGAACATCTTCATAAGAAGAGCTAAAAGCTTCCGGATTCTTCGTTAAACCTTCCATACAAACTTTTAAATATATTTCTGCGTCCTCTGTTGTTAATAAGCGAATTTCCATAGTTGTAACCTCCCTGGTGGATTTCAAATAAATCCATTACTTTTTATAAGATTGAGTATGTGTTTTTTGTTAGTATTCTCTTTTAATTTGTAAAAGAATGAAAAGATATATGCTACAATGTTTTGTTTTAATTGTGTAATGAAATTATATATTAACTTTATTAACTATTCAAGTGTTTAATATATTACATTTTTATAACTAAAATAACTCCTCAATTGAGGAGTTATTTTTTAAACATTGGATTGATAGCCATCAATTCGTATTGGATGTGTGTAAATATTACAAGATTCATTTCTAATAAACCCTACAACTGTAATGCCTAAATCATGTGCAAGCTGCAATGCCAGTTTTGTTGGAGCGGATTTAGATAGAACAATTTCACATCCGATTTTTGAAACTTTGAGTAAAATTTCAGATGAAATACGTCCGCTAAATGCGATGATTTTTCCTTTAATGGATATATCGTTACGCAAACAATGACCATATATTTTATCTAATGCATTATGTCTTCCAATATCCATTCTTGATAGGAGGATATTGTTTCGATCACATAGCGCGGTATTGTGAACACCGCCAGTTTGGCGAAATGTAGTAGAAGATTGTTGCAAGGTATTCATTAAGTGAAAGCATTCTTCAGGAGTAATTTTTACATGTATATCATGTAAGTCTTTTGCTTTTGCTGCGTCGTTTACGAAAATAAAACCTTGTCTACCTTTTCCGCAGCAAGAAGTGATGTATCGTTTATTATATAAAGTTTGATAGAGCGGATTCACTTTTGATGATTTTACATGGACAATTCCGTTATCCTTTTGAACCCATAGTTCTTCGACATCTTTATAGGAAGAAATAATCCCCTCAGAAATTAAAAAACCAATTACCATATCTTCAATATAATTTGGTGTGCATACGACTGTTACATATTCTTCACCATTCAATTTAATAGTAATAGGAGATTCTGTAACAATCTCATCAAGTTGTTTTGAAAATGTACCAGATTGATAGCGTACAATTGTATAAGTCTCTTGCGTAGGCCCCATATTTAATTCCCCTTTTATATGTATTTCTCTCCCACATTTATCATAAAACAATGGGAAAAATAAAAACACCTATTAGCAAGAAGATCACAGATTATTTTGGTTATTATTGTATATGTACGATATAATAGAACTGTAGAATAGTGATATTTTCAAGCTTTCGTAGTTATACCTTATAACATCTAGAATCGACTTCATAAGAAAGTATTTGGGTAGAGCGTTTCAAAAATATGTACAGTAATGCGATTTTGAAAACGGATTCATAATTGTGTTGTACAGTTGGTTGTAAGGAGAGGGGAAACTATGGCAGAACAGACAGTCCGTGTAACCGTCGATGGTAAAGAATTTTCTGCATCAGGTGAAAAGACGATACTACAATTATTTAACGAGAGTAATTTGGAACATCCTCAAATTTGTCATGTACCAGAAGTAGATCCAATTCAAACTTGTGATACGTGTATTGTAGAAGTAAATGGAAAGTTATTGCGTGCTTGTTCAACAAAATTAGAGAACGGTATGCATATCGAAAGACAGTCCCGGCGTGCAAAAGAGGCACAGACTGAGGCAATGGATCGAATATTAGAGAATCATTTATTGTATTGTACCGTTTGTGATAACAATAATGGTAACTGTAAAGTCCACAATACAGTACATATGATGGGGATTGAGGAACAGAAATATCCGTATGAGCCGAAAGTAAGTGCGTGTGAAGTGGATATGTCACATCCATTTTATCGATATGATCCAAATCAATGTATTGCTTGTGGGCAGTGTGTA
>NZ_JAKUDW010000101.1:0-18022 GCF_022662595.1 Bacillus cereus group sp. BfR-BA-01524
ATTTTCTACATTTCCTGCCTAAAAGAATAGCATGTTTTCCCTTAAAAGAAAAATAGAGTGAAGTACTGCTTAATGAGAGAATTGTGGTACAATACAAAAGTTAGAGTTCAGTACTATCCTGCTATTTGTAGGCGATAAGACTAAAACCTCAAGATTTAGGAGAAGTAAATAGTGAGTCTGTTAGCCTGTAAATGCTCGAATGGTTCAACTAATAAGGAGTAGGAGAGAAGTCTTCAACTAATTGTAGTTTCACTTTATCCCGCTATTTGTGGGCGGTAAAATTCGGCTGGATCAAAGAATTTAGTAGGAGCCATACTGTCTGTAAACGCTCGATTGGTGAGGGTTAATAATTAGTGGGGATGAACAAAACTCCAACTAATTATAGTTTCACTTTATGTAGATGTAGGAGGATTTTTGTATGTCCGATTCGAAATTTCTGCGCGGAACGCTTATTGTTACGCTAGGGACATTTTTAGTAAAGTTCTTAGGCATGATTTACGTCTTTCCGTTTCATGCATTAGTAGGCACAGAAGGCGGAACGCTCTATACATATGGATACATTCCATATACGATCTTTTTAAGTATCGCAACGGCAGGTGTGCCGCTTGCTGTTTCGAAATTTGTTTCCAAATATAATGCGCTTGGCGATTATAAAACGAGCCGGAGAATGTTCCGCTCGGGAATGGTTATGATGATAGTAACAGGAGTTCTTTCGTTCCTAGTGCTGTACATGACGGCGCCATTGTTTGCAGAAGCGATGCTTGGTAAACAAAGTATACACAATAATGTAGGAGAAGTTACGACGATCATTCGTCTTGTAAGTTTCGCACTTATTGTTGTACCAGCAGCGAGTTTAATTCGTGGTTATTTCCAAGGTCACCAGTCTATGGGACCAACTACCGTTTCACAAATTATTGAACAAATTATTCGTATCATCTTTTTATTAGCTGGTAGTTTTATCGTTATTAAAGTACTTGGCGGTACAGTTGCAACAGCAGTTGGAGTAGCGACATTTGCTGCGTTCGTTTCAGCGGTTGGAGCACTCGGTGTGTTAATTTGGTACTGGTTAAAACGTAAAAAATATTTGGATCAATATTTAATTGAACAAACTGTACCAGAATCAACAGTAAGTACTGTTCAATTGTTTAAAGAGTTATTCGCATATGCGATTCCTTACGTTGTAATTGGGTTAACAATTCCTTTATATCAACAAATTGATACATTGACATTTAACTCAATTATGCAGGCGATTGGTCAAGGCGATATCGCAGAGCGAGCGCTTGGTATTTTCACAATGTGGACGCATAAGTTAATTATGATTCCTGTATCACTTGCAACAGCGTTTAGTTTAACGCTTGTACCAGCAATTACAAAATCATTTACTGAAAAACAATACCGCTATTTGAAATTACAAATTACACAAACATTCCAGGCAAATATGTTTTTAACATTGCCAGCAGTTATCGGTATTTCAACACTTGCATATCCAATTTACACTGCTTTCTATGACTCAGATCCATTAGGTGGACAAGTATTAATGTGGTATGCACCGGTTGCATTGTTATTTGCTTTATTTACGGTAACAGCGGCAATTCTTCAAGGGATTAATCAGCAAAAGCATGCGATTGTCGCGCTTGTTATGGGTGTTATTTTGAAATTTGTATGTAACGTAATCTTTATTCGTTATTTCGGTACAGTAGGAGCAATTCTAGCGACCGCAGTTGGTTTCTTAGCTTCTGTTTGGTATACAAATCGACAAATTAAAAAATATGCACACTATTCATTCGGTGTTGTATATAAAAGAACATTCCAAATTGCAGTACTGACACTTATAATGGTCGTTGCTGTAAAACTATCACAATGGCTTCTATCCTTCATGATTTCGCCTGATGGCCGTATTGGTGCTCTTATAACAGTTGCGATTTGTGCAGGTATTGGCGGTCTTGTTTACGGATTGTTAGCAATTCGCACAGGAGTACTTGAAAGAGTATTTGGCGGAGAAGCATTAGATAAAATTCAACGTAAACTTGGTAGTAGATTTAAAATAAAGTTGAAATCAAGAGGGGCGTAATTACGTCCCCTTTTCTATGATAAATAAAGAAGGTGAAAAACGTGAGATTAGATAAATTATTAGCGAATATGGGATATGGAAGTAGAAAAGAAGTAAAGAAATTATTGAAAGATGGCGTTGTGAAAATTGATGGAACGCCAGTAAAAGATGCGAAAGTTCATGTAAATGTAGAAGAGCAAGAAGTTATGATTCACGGTGAAGTTGTGGAATACAAAGAGTTTGTTTACTTAATGATGCATAAACCACAAGGTGTTATTTCAGCGACGGAAGATGATAATCATGAAACAGTAATAGATTTATTAGAATTAGAAGATGCAATCTTTGATCCGTTCCCAGTTGGACGACTGGATATCGATACGGAAGGTTTCTTATTAATAACAAATGATGGGAAGTTATCACATCAATTATTATCTCCGAAAAAGCATGTGCCGAAAAAATATTATGCACACGTTGCAGGAGTAGTAACAGAAGAGGATGTAAAAGAGTTTGCTAAAGGTGTTATTTTAGACGATGGCTATGAAACAAAGCCAGGTGCGCTTACAATATTGAAAAGCGATGATATTTCTGAAATTGAGCTTGTGATTACGGAAGGAAAATTCCATCAAGTGAAGCGTATGTTTGAAGCGGTAGGGAAAAAAGTAGTCTACCTAAAAAGAACGGAGATGGGTCCGTTAGTATTAGATGAAGAACTAGAACTTGGACAATACCGAGAGCTAACAGATGAAGAAGTAGAAATGTTAAGAACATATCAAGTAGATACTGAAAAGTAGTACCTTTATAGGTGCAGAAAAAACCCCTTTCTAATAGTTAGAAAGGGGTATGTATTTATTTACATACAATTATTTTTCGTTATGAGGTCATTCTCACTTTCTTTCCTGTTGTTGTCCACTTACCGCGGCAAGGGCTATACACGAGTTCATTAAACTGCAACACATTTAGATCACGTTGTATCGTTCGCGGTGTGATCCCGAACTCATCTACAAGGTCTTTCGTCGTTACCGTTCCGTTTTCATTGATGTACATATAAATTGATTTAATGCGTGTTAGCATACGAGTAGTTGTAGGTTTCAAGAGAAAACCACTCCTCTACTAGTTTTTTTGACCCCATTCAGGAAAGAAGGTCGTTACTACCATTGTACTCTACATGATAAAATTCATGCTTTAATCTACTTAAATTTTACAAAAGTTTAACAAATATTTATATAGAAAAATATTGGTAGTTGACATTGTATATATGGTCAGTCAACTATCACATAAAATTCTACGTAAAACGCCAAATTCCTGCAAATTTTTTTGAAAAAATAAAAGAAAAACTAATAAGAAATGTCTGAAATATTACAATTGTTCGGTATTTAGTTTTCGTGTATGGCATAAGGGATTTCGGTTTGCTATGATGAAAGAGATAATATAGTGAAGGATGGATGCGTGATGTCAGCGATTAATTGGACAGAAGAAGTTGCAAAACGAAAAGATGATTTAATTCGTGATACACAACAATTTTTACAAATTAAAAGTGTATGGGAAGAAGAATCTGCGAAAGAAGGCGCACCATTCGGTGAAGGTGTAGAAAAAGCACTATCTTTCATGTTACATAAAGGAGAAGCTGAAGGTTTTGCTTCTAAAAATTTAGAAGGATATGCAGGTCATCTTGAAATGGGACAAGGAGAAGAGTTAGTAGGTATTCTTTGTCACGTTGATGTTGTACCAGAAGGAGATGGCTGGACGACTCCTGCGTATAGTGCGGATATTCGCGACGGAAAGATTTTTGCACGTGGTGCAATTGACGATAAAGGCCCAACGATGGCAGCATATTATGCGATGAAAATTGTGAAAGAATTAGGCTTACCTCTTTCAAAACGTGTTCGTATGATTATAGGAACAGATGAGGAAAGCAATTGGAAATGTGTAGATCACTACTTTAAAAACGAAGAAATGCCAACAATCGGTTTTGCACCAGATGCAGACTTTCCAATTATTAATGCAGAAAAAGGAATTTCTGATATACAAGTTGTGCAAAATGGTAGTGAAGAGAAAAAAGGTACATATGAACTTGTTTCATTTGATTCAGGGCGCCGTTTAAATATGGTTCCTGATTTTGCAGAAGCGGTTATTACAGGAGAAGATGTAAATGCACTTAAAGTAGCATATGAAGAGTATTTACAAACTGCTAAAAAAATAGGGAAATCGACTATAGAAGGCAATACAGTGACGTTGCAAATAGAAGGAATTTCAGCGCACGGATCTACTCCTGAAAAAGGAGAAAATGCAGGTTTATTATTAGCAAACTTCTTAACTACAGTTTCACTTGATGGAAAAGCAACTGCATTTGCGACATTTGTAACAGAAACATTTACTGGTGATATTTTTGGTGAAAAAGCTACTATTGCTTATAAAGATGAAATTAGCGGTCCATTAACAGTGAATGTTGGTCGCCTTTCTTATAAGAAAGAGAATTGTGGGAATTTAGGATTAAACGTACGTTACCCAGTTACGACTAACTTTGAAGAAATGATTGCAAAGTTAAAAGAATATGTAGGTACGTATGGATTTGCAGTAGCAGACTATTCTAACTCTCGTCCGCATCACGTTGATAAAGATCACGAGTTAATTCGTACGTTGCAACGTGTATATGAGGAACAAACAGGTGAAAAAGCTGAATTGTTAGCAATCGGCGGAGGTACTTATGCTCGCTCATTAAAAGCTGGTGTGGCATTTGGACCGCTATTCCCTGGAAAAGAAGAACTTGCGCATCAAAAAGATGAGTACATTGAAATTGAAGACTTATTAAAAGCAACAGCAATTTATGCGCAAGCAATTCATGAACTAGCGAAGTAAAGTGAAACTTTAATCGCCGATATATGAATAATGACCGCTCTCTACTTTAGAGGGCGGCTTCTTTTTAATTGAATGAGATAAGAAAGAAAAGAAACAATAGAAAGAAGGAGACGGTGTACATGGATAGGCATTATTTTGTCGCAATTACGTTACCAAATCATATAAAAGAAGTGCTGTCTAACTATAAAGAGGATACGAATGAGGAATTACCATTTCGTTCGTGGGTACATAAGGAAGATTATCATATTACCCTTTCCTTTTTAGGAGGTGCGACAGAAGAACAGTTAAAAGGGATAAAGAATGGATTACAAACACTTACAAAAACAAAAGAACTATCGTTCACGTTACAAGGTTTTTCAACGTTTGGTAGAGAAGATCAGCCCCGTATTTTTTGGGCGAAGGTAAGTGAGAATCACGATTTGTTTCAGTTGCAAAAGCAAGTACATGTCATTTGTGAAGAAAATGGATTTTCTCTAGAAACACGCCCGTATCATCCGCATATTACTGTTGCTCGTAAATGGATAGGAGAAGAAAAGTTTCATTTAGAAAGTATAAAAGAAGTACCTGAAATATCATTTCAAGCAGATACAATTACTTTATACGAATCCCACGTGAAAGAAACCCCGAAGTATAAATCGATTGCTGAAATAAAATTACAAAAATAGAATGGTGAAAACGTTTTTTATGCAGGTGAATATAATATAGAGAAGAATGGAGTTACTGTATAGAGTCTTGTTGATAAGAAAAGCCTTATCATTTGCAGCTCATTTTATCTCGCTCATTAAAGTTTCACTTTATTTTAACTTTGAGAATGATGGTGATTTTTTTATGTTGAAAGTAAAACGTCCATTTGATGCCTATTTAGATGAAATGAATAAAATTACAATTTTGCTCCCACATGCGTATGGAACAAGTCGGACATTTCGTTTGCAAGAAGGAAGTAATGTGAAAGATTTACCGATTGCTCATACGATTGCGCTTCCAGATGCAACGAAGTATGAGTGCTTTATAGAAGAGCCGCTAGATGTGGGAAAGTATTATACAGTACGAGATGAACGGAATGAAGAAACGGATTTACAAATAGGTGCTGTTATTCGAACAACAATTTTCGATGAAAAGTATTATTACGAAGGTACAGATTTAGGTGCTGTGTATCAAAAAGAAGAAACGACATTTAAAGTATGGGCCCCAACTGCAAGGCTTGCGAAAGTAAGAATTTATAAGAGCGATAAAGAATATGCCGATCATGAAATGTACAGGGGAGAAAACGGAGTTTGGATTCAAACATTACAAGGTGATTTAGACGGAGCACGCTATACATTTCTTGTTTGTATTAATTTAATATGGAACGAAGCTGTAGATCCTTATGCAAAGTCGGTGACGGTAAACGGAAAACACGGTGTTGTTATCGATTTAGAAAAAACGAATGTAACAAGAAGAGAAGGATTACCACCATTACAATCAATGACAGATGCCATATTGTATGAACTGCATATTCGTGATGCGACTATACATCAAAATAGTGGAGTGATTCAAAAGGGAACATATAAAGGGTTGATGGAAGAGGGGACAACAGGGCGGAACGGGACGTTAACAGGGTTGTCTCATATAAAAGATTTAGGTGTTACACATGTTGAACTATTACCGTTATATTGTTTCGGTGGTGTAGATGAGGCGAATCCTTCGTCTGCCTATAATTGGGGGTATAATCCATTATATTACAATGCACCAACAGGATTTTATGCTACAAATCCCTCTGATCCGTATAACAGGATAGTAGAGTGTAAACAGTTGATCGAGACATTTCATGAGCATGGCATTAGGGTAATTATAGATGTTGTATATAATCATGTTTATGAAAGAGAGCTATCATCATTTGAGAAGCTTGTTCCAGGATACTATTTTCGTCATGGTGAAGATGGTATGCCTTCTAATGGGACGGGAGTCGGAAATGATATAGCATCTGAACGGAAAATGATGAGGAAATTCATTGTAGAGTCTATTTTATATTGGCTTACTGAATACAATGTCGATGGATTCCGATTCGACTTAATGGGAATTTTAGATGTTGATACAATGAATATGATAGAAAAAGAAGTGCGAAACATAAAACGAGATGCTTTGTTATTAGGAGAAGGATGGGATTTACAAACACCGCTTCCTCGTGAGGAAAAAGCAACGTTAAATAATGCGAAGAAAATGCCACATATGGCGCAGTTTAATGATCAATTTCGTGATGGGATAAAAGGGAGTACATTTCATATAAATAAGCGTGGTTTTGCATTTGGTGGGCATGTAGACTGTAATCATTTGCAGTATATTGCAGCAGGAAGTCTTTTAAGTATGAAAGAAACAGGGTTGTTTCTAGAGCCGGCGCAAAGCATTAACTATGTAGAATGTCATGATAATATGACGATGTGGGATAAACTAGTGCGCAGTAATGAAGAATCAGAAGCGATTTTGAAAAAATGTCACCTGCTAGCGAGCGCAATGGTTATTCTTTCACAAGGTATTCCTTTCTTACATGCAGGACAAGAGTTTTATCGTACGAAGAAAGGAAATGAAAATAGCTATAATGCAAGTGATGAGATCAATCAATTAGATTGGGATCAAAAAGAGAAAGAAATAGAGACCGTTAACTATATAAAAGGTTTAATTGCGATTCGTAAAGAGCATGGGGCATTCCGATTACAAAACGCAGACCTTATAAAAAAACATATGACTTTTTTACAAACATCTACAGAAGTACTTGCATATCACCTAGAGCATGCAGAATCGTTTGGGCCGTGGAAAGAGATTGTCGTTTTATTTAATAGCGGTTTAGAAGTTAAAACTGTGCAACTTCCGAAAGAAGAAACGTGGCATGTGATAGTAGACGAAAAGGAAGCGAAAATAGAGCCAATTTCTTCATTTAGAGGAAAGGAACTTAGGCTCGCTCCAATTAGCACGTATATATTGACGATAATGTGACAAATCGCTACTTGACGATGAGAATGTAATAAATGTAGAATTGACAAAGGTGACGATTTTGATAAGTTGTCATTCTATGACAGGTTTTGTAAAATAAAATAGAGAATTTTTGGCTGAGGCTAATTTTTCTTTTCATTTACAGTAAAATATATGAATCCACAACATGTGTAGAAATGTTGCGGTTTTTCTTTTCATAACTATAAAAGATAAGGATTTGTTAACGGGTAATGAATATGGAATGGTTGGAACAATTATTAGGAAAAGAGTGGAGTCTTGTACCGGCTGGTGGAGTAACGGGCGATGCATATATTGCGCAAAACGGACAACAGAAGTTATTTTTAAAGCGGAATACATCGCCCTTTTTAGCGGTATTGTCAGCAGAAGGAATTGTTCCAAAATTACTTTGGACAAGAAGGGTAACGAACGGTGATGTAATTTCTGCTCAAAAATGGCTTCCGGGACAGAAGTTAGAGCCAGAGGATATGAAACTAGAACGTGTTGCGAAACTTTTGAAGAAAATTCACTCCTCTAAAGCGCTTGTACAGATGATTCAAAGACTTGGGAAGCAGCCGCTTCACGCACAAGAGTTATTACAACAACTGCAACTCGTTTTAAGAGGAGATATAAGGGATGATGAAACAATTCAGCAAGGCCTTCAATATTTAATGGATTCATTAAAAGCTATTGAATACAATGAATTCGTTGTATGCCATTGTGATGTAAACCATAACAACTGGATATTGTCGGATGAAGATGAGTTGTTTTTAATTGATTGGGATGGAGCTGTAATTGCTGACCCAGCTCTAGACCTTGGTATGTTATTATATTGGTACATTCCGCGCCAGGAGTGGAGTGAGTGGCTCGGTTTTTATGATATTGAAATGGATGAATCGCTGCTTAGGCGCATGAGATGGTATGTGATAGCACAAACGATTTTGTCTATTCAATGGCATACAACAAAAAAACAGCAAGCAGAAGCTGAATATTGGCATCAATATTTACAGCAACTACTTGCTTCAGAATAATACTTAAGAAAAATTGTCCATTCCAGCAATCCACTGAGTAAGTTGTTCTTGATTATTGGAAATATGGTTGTCCAAATTAGAGGAAGATTTACCCGATTGACTATAAGAATATACATCGTTTAGCATTGTTTTAGCGTCACTACTTATATTATCGTTTGCGAGTAACGATTGAATGAGGCGCTCTAATTGCTCGCATTCTGAAACTGTCCCGCAGCAATCACTTTGGTGGTTGACTAAAATATCTTTCAGCACTTCTAATTGATGTTGTTGATTAATTGGCATGAACGGATCATCCTTTCGATTGTTTTTCTCTTCAAATGTAAGAGAAAAAGCTGTTTCGTCATGGAATGTTTAATGCTGTATGTAGTTTTTATCAAAATGGTACATCTTATACTTGAAAGAAACGGACCGAGTGCTCGTACGTACTTGGTTTTTTGTTTGGTAGATTGATTAAAAAAAGAAAGAAGGAATTATTCCTTTAAAATAGTTTTGTAAAGAGAGGGAGACATCTATGCGTTTAAGACATAAACCATATGCAATGGATCGAATTAACGAGTATTCACATATCGTAATCGGAAACCCAGAGGAGCGCGCTGGTAACTGGAAAGAAGTATTTGGAAATGAACAACCAATTCATATTGAAGTAGGTACAGGTCGTGGCCGCTTTATGTATGATATGGCAAAAGCGAATCCACATATTAATTATATCGGAATTGAAAAATTCACAAGTGTTGTTGTAGATGCACTTGATAAATTAATTGAAGAAGAAGTGCCGAACTTAAAGTTAATTAATAAAGATGCTGAAGATTTAACAGTTTTCTTTGCAAAAGGTGAGATTGATCGCGTTTATTTAAACTTCTCAGATCCATGGCCAAAGAAGCGTCATACGAAGCGTCGTTTAACGTATAAAACGTTTTTACGCAATTATGAAGAAGTGTTAGTAGAAGGCGGAGAAATTCATTTCAAAACAGATAACCAAGGTTTATTTGAATATTCTCTTATGAGTATGGCTGAGTATGGTATGTTACTAACGTACTTAAGCTTAGATCTTCATAACAGCGACTTTGAAGGTAACATCATGACTGAATACGAAGAGAAATTCTCTAGTAAAGGTCATCGTATTTACCGAGTTGAAGCAAAATATCGTACAGAGCCTATGCAGTAATGCATAGGTTTTTTTACATCTAAAATAATCAGAATTTTATGTTAAGATTAATTGAAAGGGGGATGTGTAATGGAACAGTTACAAATTGGAGATATAAAAGTAACGTGGTTAAAAGGCGGAAATACACATTTAGATGGAGGGGCAATGTTTGGTGTTGTGCCGAAAGTACTTTGGTCACGTAAATATAAACATAATGACACAAATCATATTTACTTACGAACAGATCCGTTACTTTTACAAACGAAAGATGGAAATATGCTCATTGATTCAGGAATAGGAAACGGTAAGTTGGATGAGAAGATGAAACGAAATCAAGGTGTAACAGAAGAATCATCGGTTTATGAATCGTTAGAAAAACAGGGATTAAAGCCTGAAGATATTCAATATGTTTTAATGACACATCTTCATTTTGATCATGCATCTGGTCTAACAAAATGGGAAGATGATCACCTTGTGCCGACATTTCCAAATGCGAAAGTTTACGTAAGTGAAACAGAATGGAATGAAATGAGGAATCCAAACATTAGATCACGTAATACATATTGGAAGGAAAATTGGGAGCCAATTGTAGATCAAGTTGTTACGTTCCAGCAAGAAATAGAAATTACAGATGAAATCAAGATGGCGCATACGGGTGGTCATAGTGATGGACATGCAGTTATCGCTTTGGAGAGTCAAGGGGAAACGGTGCTACATTTAGCAGATCTCTTGCCGACGCACGCGCATCAAAATGTATTATGGGTAATGGCATACGATGATTATCCGATGACCTCGATTGAAAATAAACAAAAGTGGATGAAGTATGGTGCTGACAAAGAGGCGTGGTTTACGTTTTATCATGATGCATATTATCGTGCTGTGAAGTGGAATGAGGAAGGGCATATCGTAGAAAAAATAGAACGGAAAACGAGTATAGAAGCATAAAAATGGGAAGTTGTTCCATCATATTTATTGGAGCAGCTTCTTTTTTATTGTGGGGTTTTGTCGGTAAGTCGATATATTTAAAAAATCGCTGATATAATTTTAATCAATACTCGCAATTTCAAAAAAATAAGAGGTTCACCTAATGGGAACCCTCCGTTTTATGCTGCTATAACCTCTAAAACAGTACCTGTTTTAGCATCAACTAAAAATTCAAATCGTTCTTGTATATCATCTAACATTGTTGTAAGACCGCCGCGATAAACTTCATATGCGACATCATATTTTTCAAATGTCTCTGGAACCATATGTACCCAAGAGCCAGTAATTTCACCTTTATGACTTAATGCTTGTTTCACCATTTTCAATGCTTTTTCTGAAGAAATATGGGATTGTTCTTGTACTTTGTTTGCAACGAGATAACCAGCTGCGAACCCAACGCCAAGACCTGCTACTAAACCTTTCCAGCTCATATATTCACCTCAATTCTATAAAATAAAAATAGTGTACCAATAATAATTATAAAGCAAATACAGCTAAAAAAGAAGAAACTAGAAACATTTCGAAAATTTCGTTACAATAAAAGAGGTATTCTACTAAGGTTTGAAAGAAGGGGACTTCGTGAATAAAGAGACATTGCAATTATTTCGTACGTTAACAGAATTACAAGGTGCATCAGGTTTTGAACATGATGTACGCCGTTTTATGAAACAAGAATTAAGCAAATATGCGGATGAAATTGTACAAGACGGTTTAGGTAGCGTATTTGGTCTGAAAAAAGGGGACGAAACTGGCCCGCGTGTTCTTGTAGCAGGTCATATGGATGAAGTAGGTTTCATGGTTACGCAAATTACGAAAAACGGAATGCTTCGTTTTCAAACGTTAGGCGGCTGGTGGAGCCAAGTTTTATTAGCGCAGCGTGTACAAGTTATGACGAAGAATGGTCCTGTTATTGGGGTTGTTGGTTCTATTCCTCCTCATTTATTAAGTGACGCGCAACGTGCAAAACCGATGGATATAAAAAATATGTTAATTGATATAGGTGCAGATAGTTATGAAGATGCGATTGAAATTGGTGTAAAACCAGGACAACAAATCGTGCCGATTTGCCCATTCACACCGATGGCAAATGAGAAGAAAATTATGGCGAAAGCTTGGGACAACCGTTACGGATGTGGTCTTGCAATCGAATTGTTAAAAGAATTAAAAGATGAAACATTACCAAATACATTATATTCTGGTGCTACTGTACAAGAAGAAGTAGGTCTTCGCGGAGCGCAAACAGCTGCAAATATGATTCAACCAGACATTTTCTATGCGCTTGATGCAAGTCCAGCAAACGATGCATCTGGTGACAAAACGCAGTTCGGTCAATTAGGAAAAGGTGCTCTTCTTCGTATTTACGATCGCACGATGGTAACACATAGAGGAATGCGCGAATTCATTTTAGATACAGCAGAAACAAACAACATTCCGTACCAATACTTTATTTCACAAGGTGGTACAGATGCGGGCCGTGTACATACAAGTAACTCTGGTATCCCATCAGCAGTAATTGGTGTTTGTGCACGCTACATTCATACACATGCTTCAATTTTACATGTTGATGATTATGCAGCGGCGAAAGAATTAATTACGAAGCTTGTAAGAACAACAGATAAAACGACGTTAGAGACAATTAAGAATAACGCGTAGAAAAGAAGGGCTGAAGAGCCTTTCTTTTTTTAGGTGGGAGAGATGCTCCGGCGTTGTGTGGTTGCGATGCTTCCATGTATAAAGAGTAAATTGATTAAGGTGAAATGATGAATTTTTATAGAGGTGAACGAAATGAAAGTAGTAGTAGGATCGAAGAATAAGACGAAGGTTGGGGCTGTGGAGAAGGTTTGGAAAGATGCTGAAATTACATCCCTTTCTGTTCCTTCAGGGGTAGCAAATCAGCCGTTTTCAGATGAAGAGACGATGCAAGGAGCGATTAATAGAGCGAAACGAGCGCTAGAGGAAGGAGAAGCTCCAATCGGTATTGGACTAGAGGGCGGTGTGATGAAAACAGAGCACGGTTTATTTATGTGTAACTGGGGCGCACTAGCAACAAGTGATGGGAAAGTATTCGTGGCTGGAGGGGCGCGTATTACGTTACCAGACGATTTTTTAGCACCTCTTGAAGATGGCAAGGAGTTAAGTGAAGTGATGGAAGAGTTTGTACATAGAAAAGACATTCGTAGTCACGAAGGTGCGATCGGTATTTTTACAGATGATTATGTCGACCGCACGGAATTATTTGTACACGTTGTTAAGTTACTTGTTGGGCAATATAAGTATGACAAAAAGCAAGCATAAACCTTGCACCATGCGCGATGTATGGTAGTATAAAAGAAAGATTATAACATGAAAACATGCACTCGTTAGAGGAGGAAATATAGATGAAGTCATTAGAAAGCATGGAGCAATTCCAACAATTAAAAAATGAAGAGAATGTAGTCTTTATGTTCTCAGCAGAATGGTGCCCAGACTGCCGTTTTGTAGACCCATTTATGCCAGAAGTAGAAGAGAAATATAGTGATTTCTCATTTTACTATGTAGATCGTGATGAGTTTATTGATCTATGTGTAAAATTAGACGTATTTGGCATTCCGAGCTTTGTAGCGTACAATAAGGGTGAAGAAACTGGTCGCTATGTAAACAAAGATCGTAAAACACAAGAACAAATCGAAGAGTTCATTGAAGGTTTAAAATAAGGCAATTTGCCAATTGAATTGTAAAACAACCTCTACCTTCGCGGGGGAGGTTATTTTTTTGGAAGGGAGGAAAAAGAGATGAAGATGACAAGTAAAAAGATGAAAGACGAGTTAATGAAGAAATTATCTCGCTCAGAATGGGACTTTCAGTATGATAGCGAGAAAGAAGTTCTACGTATAGAACAGAAAGACTCGAAAAAAGGTATTAACGTATCGCTTCCAGGAGTTGTGGCGAAATGGGAAGTGAACAAAGAAAAGGCAATTGAAGAGGTTGCTTATTACGTACAAGAAGCGCTAATTGCGATGCATAAAGAAGAAAATAGCGGAGCGAAAATTTTACCTGTTATTCGCTCTACTTCTTTCCCGAAACAAGCAGAAGAAGGAAATCCGTTTATTATGACGGATCATACGGCGGAAACACGTATTTACTACGCGTTAGATTCTAATAAAACGTATCGACTAATTGATGAGCGTTTATTACAAAAGTTAGAGCTTACAGAACAACAAGTACGTGAAATGGCATTATTCAATGCTCGCTCATTAGGTTATGAATTTAAGCAGGATACAGTAGCAGGTAATACATTCTACTTTTTAAACACAAACGATGGGTATGATGCGACGCGTATTTTAAACGAATCGTTACTACAATCGATGCGTGAAAAGATTTCTGGTGACATGGTTGTTGCTGTTCCTCACCAAGATGTATTAATTATTGCTGATATCGTTAACGAAATCGGTTATGATATTATTGCACAAATGACAATGAAATTTTTTGCCGAAGGGCATGTTCCGATTACATCACTTTCATTCGTATATGAAGAAGGAGAATTTGAACCAATCTTTATTTTAGCGAAAAATCGGAAGAAGACAGATGGAAAAGAGAAAGGATGAACGAAGTGAACGTTTTTTACAACCTTGAAGGAATTGGTGACACTTTAATTGTTGCCTTACAAGATATTACTTTAGAGAACCGTACTTTTGATCGCAAAGGAGATGTTGCTCGCGTTTATGATCGTGAAAGCAACGTAACGGGAGGATTCAACATCTTTAATGCATCTTCTTATTTAGAAGTAACGGAAACAGGTAACCTTACATTAACGAAAGAGCTTGTTGAGAAAATCAACGAAATTTTAGCGAAGAACGGCTTTGAAGAAACAGTAGAAGCAGATCTTTCTCCGAAATTTGTTGTAGGTTATGTAGCTGAAAAAGAAAAGCATCCAAATGCTGATAAGTTAAACATCTGTAAAGTAGAAATCGGTACAGAAACATTACAAATCGTATGTGGCGCACCAAACGTTGATGCAGGACAAAAAGTTGTCGTTGCAAAAATCGGTGCTGTAATGCCAAGCGGTATGTTAATCAAGCCAGCTGAGCTTCGCGGTGTTCCTTCTTCTGGAATGATCTGCTCTGCACGTGAATTAGAGCTTCCAGACGCTCCACAAGAAAAAGGTATTCTTGTATTAGAAGATAGCTTTGAAGTTGGACAAGAGTTTAAATTTTAATTGATATAAGAAAAGAGAGGTTGTCCTTTTGGACAGCCTCTTTTTTTGTCATTTTTGTTGGTAAGTCGAAATTTCGTGTTGAATCGTTGATATATTGAGAGTTGTGATAGATATACTCAAAAAATCGTTAATATGATAAGGATGTCACCTTTTTTCTTAAAATCTATATTGTATTTTATAAACAAATTAGTTAAAATTTAGAAAAATAGAAGGGGATAGACGTATGAAACAACAACCAAAAATCGCAGAACTTCTAAAACGAATTGAAACTTCAAAACAGCAAGATGTTGAGCTAGGTACTTATGAAATATATGTGTTTAGTGAAAGTGAATTAGAAAAAGGACAAATCGGTTACCGATATGATAAACATAAAAAGTCATTAATAAGTGAAGAAAACGGAAAGTGGCAAGAAGGATGGATTGCAATTGGATATGAAACGGATATGGGCGATCCGATTTTCGTAAATATAGATGATGACGCTTATCCAGTTTATACTGCAGAACGTGGTACAGAAACATGGCAGCCAGTTTATATTGGAAATATGGATGAGATTATAGGGCAATTATAAGAAAAACTTTGAATCTGGTGCAAAGTGATAGGAGAGAAGTATGAAGTATATAAAAATAATGGGCATGATTGCATTCATTGGAATATATATGGCTGGTTGTTCACAAGAGCAGCCGAAAAAAGAAACTACATCTTCTATACAAGAGAAAAGAAAAGCTAACAAAGAAGACGCACCGATAGAAAAGCAGCAAGAAGAAAAGAAAGAAGAATCGCAAGCAATTCAAACGAATGAACACGTAGAACATAGGCAAGAGGAAGTATCAGCCGAGGAAAAGAAAGAAGAAACTATGCCGGTGCAGCCAACTGAGCAACCAGTGCAAAATAATGAACAAAAAGTAGAGAGTAATGAAAAACAAGGAAAGTTTCTCGTCGTTATTGATCCAGGGCATCAACAAAAAGCGAATTTAAATTTAGAGCCGATTGGACCAGGAGCGGCGACGCAAAAATATAAAGTGACAGATGGTACAACTGGTGTTGTGACGAAAAAAAGAGAGGCTGTACTTGTATTAGAAATGGCTTTCGTATTAAAAGAAAAGTTAGAAGCAAAGGGAATACAAGTATTAATGACGAGAACGTCACAAGATGTGGATATAAGTAATAAAGAACGCGCGACATTTGCGAATGATCATAAGGCAAATTTATTTTTACGTCTTCATGCAGATGGTTCTGAAAATCCGAATCAAAGTGGATTTGCTGTATTAACGTCGGCAGAAGGAAGTCCGTACACGAAAGAGATTTATGCTGAAAGTCTTCAAATCTCTCAAACGATTGTAAATAAAATGAGAGAGAATCAGCAAGTGAAAGTGAATGGAATTAAATTCAGGGATGATCTTTCTGGATTTAATTGGGCAAAAGTTCCTGGTGTACTATTAGAACTTGGGTTTATGTCAAACCATGAAGAGGATAAAAAATTATCTGACCCGCAGTATGTAAATTCTTTATTGCAAAGTGTAACGGATAGTGTTGATGAATATCGGAGGAGTAAAGCTTAAGCGCAGTCTTACATGAAAGGCTGCGTTTTTCCATATGAAAACACTCGTAAATTAGAATATTGTGGATAAATATGACATGCTTAATTTTACCTGCACTTTTTGCCGAATGCTGATACAATAAAGGATGTTACTATTTAGTAGAAAGAGTGGTAAGCATGTTAGATTGGATGAAAAAGCTGTTTAACAAAGAGGAAGAACAAACAGCGATGAATAAAGAAGTACCAAAGCAAATGGAAAGTCAGCCGAAAATTCCGCGTGTAAACCACTACACTGAAGCAAGAGAAGCACAAATGGCAAGTAGGAATGCAGGTAAATGCCGTTTTCCATTAGTACCGGATAATGGGTTTGATGAAGAGGATGTTATAGAAGCAGGGCATTTTGAAGAACAACCTGTTCAAGCTGTAACGTATGAAGATCAGCCTATTCAAAGAGGAATAAAAGTGGAAAGAAGCAGACGACCGTATGTGGAGAAGGTAGTTTCTACATATGAAGAACCGGAAGTGCAATATGAACCGGAGCGAGAGTCTGTCATTAAAAAGGCATCTGCACCAGTGCAAGAAAGTAACCGTAGACCATTTCGTCCAACAGAAATGATTTCGCCAATTTACGGATATAATCGTCCTTCTGTAGAGAAAAAGGAAGAAAAGCAGGAGGAAGTAAAGGAAAGAGAAGATCTTGAAATATCTGTAGAGGGCAAAGCAGTTGTTGATGCATGGTTAGAGAAAAAAGGATATACATTATCGGATTTCTCAGAAGGGCAAGCAACGTCTTCTTCGCCTAGTCATGAATCAGTTGGTCAACAAGATAAAAAGAAAGAAAAATCAGTTGTTGATCAATGGCTAGAGAAAAACGGTTATGAAATTGAACGCCAAGAGCCTTTAGTAGAAGAAAAAGAAGTGATTCAAGAAATGAGTACACCGCAGGAAGTTTCAGCGGATGAATTACTTCATAAAACAGTAGCTGAGCAGATGGAAAGTGCTAAGCTAGAAAAAGATGTAGTGGTGTTAAACGAAAACAATCTACAAGAAGAATTAGTAGCTTCTAAAGTAGAGCACGAGGATACAATATTATTAGAAGAAATTAAACGTAATACAGAAATAGAACAACCTACTATTGAAGTAGAAAAGCAAACTTCACAAGAATCAGTGATTGTCAAAGCAGAAGAAAAACTTGAAGAAACAATCATTGTGGAAATACCAGAAGAAACTGAAGAAGTAGAAGTAATTGCGGAAGCAGAAG
>NZ_JAKUDW010000102.1:0-17999 GCF_022662595.1 Bacillus cereus group sp. BfR-BA-01524
CGAATGCATATGCTTCTTGCGCATTATTTTTATACAATTTTTCAACGATAAATTTACGATCAACCGCTAATGAAAATGCTTTACGTACCTTCGCATTTGTAAACGGCTCTTTTTCTACGTTAAACGAATAAATATAAGATGAGAATCCTGCAACACGCTTATATTCTTTATTTCCTTTTTCTTTTTCAATCATCTCTTGTGGTAAACCACTTAGTAAATCTAATTCTTTTGATTTAAATAATTGATACGCTGTTTTAGAGTCTGGAATAATACGAAACTCAATTTCTTTTAGAGTTACCTTTTTATCGTAGTATTCTTTATTTTTTTGTACTGTAATAGCCTGGTTATGCTTCCACTCTTTTAACGTGAATGGTCCATTCGTAATTAACTCTTTTGGATCTGTTTTTAATTTATTATTATCATCAATCGACTTTTTAGCTAATGGAATAAATAATGAGCTTGCTAATTTTTGTTTAATAGAAGCAACTGGATGTTCAAGAGTTACCTTTAATGTTTGAGGATCAACGACTTGAATACCAACTTGTCCCTCTTCACCTTTTCCAGTATTATATGCCTCTGCCCCTTTAATGAAATACATTTCTGTCGCATTCATAGAACCCGTTTTCGGATTTAATAATCGCTTCCATGCAAATTCAAAATCATTTGCCGTAATAGGAGAACCATCTGACCATTTAATATCTTTCTTCAAATGGATTGTATATTCAGTTCCATCAGCATTTACTTCTTCTTTCTCTGCTAATTCATTTTGATATTTCCCATCACTATCTTGCGTATATAAACTTGAAAACAACTGCCCAATTATATAACCTGACGTGCTATCTGTTGCAATAGCAGAATCAAGTGTATATGGATCACTACTAATATTCGTTACTAATCGATCTCCTTCTCCCTTACCGGCACTCGCCTTTTGCGTCTCTTTCTTACCGCAAGCGACCGAAGTAATCGCTAAAACAGTCATAATGACAAACAGTAAAAACTTCTTCATCCTACATTCTCCTTTAACCCGAAATTTTTGGTGTTGATGCTAATAATGTTTTTGTATAAGAATGTTGTGGATTACGGAACACTTCGTCCGTATTTCCAAATTCAACAAGTTCTCCTTTATATAAGACAGCCACTTTTTCACATAAATAGTGAACCATCGGCAAATCATGCGCGATAAATAAATATGTATAGCCTTGCTCCTTTTGAATCTTTTGCAGCAGATGTACAATTTGAATTTGCAATGAAACGTCTAATGCCGAAATTGGTTCATCAAGAATTAATACTTCTGGCTCACATAATAGCGCTCTTGCAATAGCAATACGTTGACGTTGTCCTCCGCTAAATTCATGCGGATATCGATCAATATATCTTCTATCTAATCCAACACGCTCTAGCGCATCACCTGCTACTTTATCCTTCAACCCTTTATCACCTAAACCGAATGAAATATAACCTTCCGTTACGCTATCGCGTACTTTCCAGCGCGGATTTAATGCAGCTGTAGAATCTTGAAAAATGAACTGTACTTTCTGTAAAAACTCTCGCTTATGAGCTGACTTCAGCTTGTGAACGACTTGACCGTTATAATCAATTTCACCAGACGTTGGACTCTCAATCCCTGCTATGAGCTTTCCAAGTGTTGTTTTTCCTGAACCACTTTCACCAATAATGCCAAGTGTTGTTCCTTTCGGGATAGAAAGTGATATGTCTTTTAACGCTGTGATTTCTTTACTTTTACTTCCGTACGTTTTCATTACTTGCTTCACAGTAATTAAATCTGTCGTCATGAGGCATTCACCTTCTCTTTTGATTTCGCTTTATTATGCTCTAGAACATGCTGCCAACAATGTGAACTATGCTCCTTAGAATATGTTGTTCTCTCTGGGAAACGATGAATACATTCTTTTATCGCTACTGGACAACGATTTACAAAAGGACAACCAAAGCTATTTAATGTTTCAATGGAAGGTGTCGTTCCTTCTATAGCACGTAATACCTTTTCGGAATCATCCATATTCGGAATTGCTTGTAATAAACTTTTCGTATATGGATGTTTAGGAGAACCTATTACCTCCTGTATCGTTCCTTTTTCAACGACACGTCCCCCGTACATAACAACTACTCGATCAGCTACTTCACGTACAAGTGCCAAATCATGTGTAATTAATAAAATACTCGTATTTTGTTTTTCTTTTCTTTCTTTTAATAGCCCCATAATTTGTTTCTGAATCGTTACATCTAACGCTGTTGTCGGCTCGTCTGCAATTACAAGCTTTGGATGACAAGCAAACGCAATTGCTAAACAAATACGCTGCCTCATACCTCCGCTTAATTGATGTGGGTACTGTTCAAAGCGTTTCTCTGCTTCATGTATCCCTAAATCTGCTAACAAGTTAATCGCAATTTCCTTTGCTTCTCTTTTCGATTTTTTCTCATGTTGCAAAACTACTTCTGTAATTTGTTTGCCTACCTTCATCGTTGGGTTTAAAGATGAAAGCAGATCTTGAAATATAAAGGAAATATCTTTTCCGCGAATTTGATTCCATTCTGACTCTTGTAAATTCGTTAATTCCTTTGCTTGGAAAGCTATATTTCCATCATCGATATGAATTGATTCTTGATTCAAGCCGATAATGGATTGTGCTGTGACACTTTTTCCTGAACCACTTTCTCCTACAAGTGCAACTATTTCACCTTCGTTAATAGAAAAGGAAACATGTTTCACAATCGCTTGCTTACTATTCTCTTTTTCAACGGCTAACGTTACGTTTTCTAAAGATAAGATTTGTGCCATGTTTTTTCTCCTTTCGATTCCGTTTGACGATTTTTGGATCAATCGCATCTTGCAAACCATCACCAATTGCATTAAATGCGAACATAATGAGTGCAATCATGATTGCCGGGAAAAATAGCTGCCACCATTCTCCGCTCAATAATGTCCCGAGTGCATCATTCGTCATCGTCCCCCAACTTGCCGCTGGTGATTGTACTCCAAGTCCTATAAAGCTTAAAAATGATTCTGAAAAAATAGCTGCTGGAATTGTAAATGATAAATTTACGATAATAATCCCTGTTAAATTCGGAATTAAATGCCCATATATAATTTTCATATGTGATGTACCTAATCGCTCTGCTGCAATAACAAACTCTCGTTGTTTTAAAGACAATACTTGTGCTCGAATGAGACGAGCCATTCCAATCCATCCCGTTAATGCAAGGGCGATAATAATGGTGAAAAGACCTGGTTTCATAACAATTAATAGTAAAATAACAATTAATAAATATGGGATGCCGTATAATACTTCAATTCCTCTTATAATCCACTCATCAATTAACGTTCCAAGGCGATTACGCCCTCTCACATATCCACTAAATCCACCAATCAGTACACCAAGCCCTATATCGAGGGCAGCTGCTACTAATCCAACTGTTAGTGAAATCTTCCCACCAGCCCAAGTACGTGCCCAAATATCTCTCCCTAGATCATCTGTTCCAAACCAATGTTCACTACTCGGCGGTAAATTTGTTGCCTCTTTTACTTGTTCACTCGCAGTAAATGAAGTTAAACTTTCGCCAATAAGCGAGAAAACAATAATTAGCAATAACGTCACTGTTCCTAAAACTGCGATTGGATTCGATATAAACTTACGAAACACTTCTTTCTTTCTGCTAATCGTTTGCTGATTTTTATTTATCGTTAATTCTTTTTTCTCTTCTTTCGTTAATAACTGTTCATTAATTTCATAAGCTCCCATTTAAATATCCCCCCTCCTTATGTAATAGAACGAATACGCGGATCAACAATGCGGTGAATAATATCTGTGATGAAAATACAAGCAATTAATAATGCACTATAGAAAATCGTTGTTCCCATAATCACCGGATAGTCTCGGTTAAAAATACTATCTACGAAATATTTTCCTAGGCCAGGAATTGAAAAGATTTTTTCAATAACGAAAGTCCCTGTTAAAAGTCCCGCCATTAACGGTCCCACAAATGTAAGTACTGGAACAATCGCATTTCGAAGAGCATGTCTTATAATAATCGTCTTAATTGGTATACCTTTTGCTCTTGCTAGCTTAATATAATCACTCTGCAGTACTTCGATCATATTAGAACGAACAAACCTTGTAATAACTGCAATTGGCCCTAACGCTAATGCAAAGGATGGCAATACCGTATGTTCGAATGTTCCCCAAGAGGCTACTGGTAAAAACTCAAATTGGATAGCAAATACTTGTATAAATAGTGGTGCTAAAATAAAACTTGGAATAGAAATACCTAGAATTGCGAGCAAACTCACACTATAGTCAATTACCCTCCCATGATATAGAGCAGCAAATGTCCCTGCCGCAATTCCTACCAACAATGAAATAACAAGTGCTTGTAGACCAATAATTGCTGATGGACCAAAGCCAGTTGTTATAATTTCTGATACACCTTGCCCGGTTGATTGAACAGATTCACCAAAATCAAAATGAACTACACCGTCTAAATAAGCAACATATTGATTCCATAACGGTTCATCAAGGTGATACTTCGCTCTCATGTTTTGGATCACTTCTTCAGGAAAGATTTTTGCATCTGATGAAAATGGATCTCCCGGAATAATATGCATAATTAGAAATGTCACTGTCGTAATAACCCATAGTGTGAACACCATAACCGATAATTTTTTAATTACATACACTTCAATAACCCCCCTAAACACATGAATTTACTTTGTTTTATGAATGTACTTTTTCCATTACTCCCTTTTCTCTTTTTAGAATACAAAAAGCCTTGATCTTAAAAAATAAGATCAAGGCTTAACAAACAAAGGCCCATCACTTATCTTTCAAGACTTGCTTGCTGGAATTAGCACGGTGTTCCTATTACAGAACCCGCTGCTGAGGTGTCATAGGGCCAGTCCCTCTACCTCTCTGGATAAGTAAATTGCTATATTATTATTTGGTTCAAATTGTATATTTCGAATTATAATTCTGAAAAATCGAAAAGTCAATCAAATTGGATAAATTTAGAAAAATCAGTTTTTAATTCTTTTATCGAAATTACAGTTTTCGGCTTATCATAACAAGAAATGATGTTAAAGGAGTTATAAGATGGATCCCTTACTTCTTGCTACTATAGGATTATCCTTAACTATCGTTATACTTGTCATCATCGGCTTCTATAAACTCTTTATTAAAAAGAAACGTATCACTTCTTTCTTATACCCCTTTCGATAATATTACCGGGCAAACTATTTCCGAATTTCACGAAGAACAGAAAATATTAGTATCCGAGGATGCAGACGGAGATGGTAAGAAGAAAAAATAACCTTGCACAGGCAAGGTTATTTTTTCGTTTCTGCTTGAAAACGTTTATAGTATGTCGATGCTGTTGCAAAATTAATTTCTATATCACGAATCAACGATGAATCTTCTTCTTTAGCTAACTTCTGTAATTTTTTCATCGCTTGTTCCGATTCATTCAAGAAACCAACATATACTTCATGTTCTTGCTCTTTCGACTTCGGCACACGAATTTCTTTACGTATATGATCAATATCTTCTAACATGCTCGTTGTTACCTTTTGCACATCTTCTTTATATGTAGCATTCGTTATTTCCTTACCGCCCTTTTCTTTTGCCACTTCAAATAACTGCAGTGCTTTATTAATTTCTTTATTCATTTTTATATCGTATTTTTCATGTACTGCAAGGTATTCTTTCATCTCTTCTGTTTGTTCAGCAGATTGCTCTACCTTTTCTTTCGTTTCTTTCGTATCTTTATTTCCATTACACCCTGCTAGAAGGAGCATACTTCCCATTACAGCAATACCCAAAACCTTCTTCATCTCTTCTTCTCCTTTTATCTACAGCTATTACTCATTATAGTTTCTTTTATCTCCACTTGTTATTATACCGAGAACGCCCTACTTTTTACACTTAAGACGACATCGTAATATATATACCAACATGTTTGTCACAGTATCGTCACTTTATACAAATAACTTTTGCAATGCTTTACTACATCACCTTACAAAACTGTAAGCACACATAAAGAACAAACCATGCTAGACTTACATATGCATAACGCAAACATATGTAAGTTTTTAAGGAGAATCATCTATGTACAACACAATGCCTTTTATGGGAGAAGATATTCGTGTCCTTATTCGCGAAAAATCACTTCATATCGAAAATACAGAGAGCCTTCGCCGCGTATTAAAGAAGAAGCATGCTCCATTTAAGTTAGCTCAATATTTAAAACAACAACATACAAATCAATTTCATACCGTGCTAAATATATCGGATAAATCATTAACAATCGAAATCATCGGTCATGTCTACATTGGAAACTTCGCAGATATCTTAAAAGAAATCCCACGTATACCGAAGATTGCTCCTATTATCGTTAAAAAAGCGTATAAAATTACGGACCATACCGATATTATCGACTGCGGGGAAAAAGAAGTCGATAGTAATCGCTGGGTGTGGGATAAACTTGCTGTTTTATATGATACGATCATGAATAATATGTATGAGGTATTTCAAAAAAATGAAAAAAAGAACTGATTCAAACATTCCCTTTGAATCAGTTCTTTTTGTTAAGCCTCTAAATTTTGTCTTTGTTGCAGTTCAAACTGCTTCTCACTTCTTCTGGCCATAAATAGATAACATAATACTGCTCCTACTTCACAAAGCGCAATAACAACACCCATCGGTAACGCTGTATTACTCCCACCAATACCTACTAGCGGAGCGACAAGCGCTCCTGAAATGAACTGTAATAAGCCTAATAAAGCTGACGCTGTTCCTGCAGCTTGCTTCTGATTTCTCATCGCTAATGAGAACCCAGTTGTTGATACAACCCCGACACTTGATACAACAAGGAATAACGAACATAAAACACCGATTAAACCTATTCCTAGTACGATTGTCAGTAGTAAAGATAGGCCACCAACAGCTGCGATAATAATACCAGTAACAAATAATGTCTTCTCATTCACTTTCCCCGCTAAACGACCCGTTACCTGACTAGCAATAATAATACCGATGCCGTTAATCGCAAAGAATAAACTAAATTGCTGTGGCGATGCTCCGTATATGTTCTGCAACACAAATGGTGAGCCCGAAATGTATGCAAACATTGCCGCTGTTACTAATCCTTGTGACAATGCATATCCCATAAACAGACGGTCCTTTAACAATTTTCCGTACGTCGCCAAAGTCCCTGACAAACCACCCGTTTCTCTTTCTTCAGGAGGTAATGTTTCACGCAATACAAAAGTAGCCGAGATTAACATGAATACGCTAATTGCTCCAAGAACGATGAAAACACCGCGCCACGTTGTAAACTGTAACAATTGCCCTCCAATAATTGGTGCCAAAATAGGTGCTGCTCCGTTTACTAACATAAGCAGTGAGAAAAACTTCGTCATTTCAGAACCTGAGTACATATCACGTACCATTGCACGTGATATAACAATCCCGGCTGATCCTGAAGCTCCTTGTAGGAAGCGCAATAATACTAATGTCCAAATAGATGGCGCAACAGCACAAAGTAAAGAAGAAGCAACATAAATAATAAGAGCAATAATAAGTGGTTTGCGTCTTCCGTAAATATCGCTAATTGAGCCAACAAATAATTGTCCTACTGACAACCCAAGCAAACAAGCTGTTAATGTAAGCTGGGCTAGGGATGCACCTGTTTGCAAGTCATCCGTTAACTTCGGTAATGAAGGCAAATACATATCAATAGATAATGGCCCAATCGCCGTAAGTGTTCCTAATACAAGAATCATCCATAACCTGTTTGCCTTTACAGGTTTATATATTTCGTGATTAACTTCATTCACTTTTTCAATTCACCCTTTCCTATACATACTGAATCGTAACAATTATAGTTACATCATAAACATACGTCAAGTACAGCGCATTTTCCTCTTTCATAATGTGAAAAAGTAAAGCGATAGAAATTCTATCGCTTTACTTTTTCACATTGCTATTCGTAAATTTAGATACCGAGGCCATCGTCTCTCCTGTATCTAAATATGTAATTTGAATTGGGTCTCCTACTTCTGTAAACATAGCATACGGGAATTTCTTCACCGGTATCATAAATACCTTTTGTTCATTCTCTAAAAGTACGTACACGATTGTATTTTCACCTGATTTCTCTTTATATACACGTTGTACAATACCTTCTTTTTGCGCTTCTTTTCCTGTTGAGGTTGGTCTAAAGGTATCACCATTACTACTCATTACGTTTTTATAATTCTCAAGCGCTTCTTTCTGCGAAGAACCTGTCGCAAATATTTTTGCATTAGCAGCATATACAACTGTATGTGCACGTACTAGGCCTCCGTCATCAACAACCGGAATAATCCAAGCTGGTTTTCCGTATACGTTATAAATGACAGGCATTGTCCCATGCCATTTCTCTCTCTTAAAGGAATTATCCACTACTTCTGTAGCTGCTGAACCATCCATAATCCCCTTTACTTCTTTTCCATTATAGTAATATAGCTTGCCTGTGCGTGCATCTACTAATGAATAGCCTAGGGCTGAATCTACTCCTTCTTTTGGAGAAGTAAAGTCTGTAAAATAATACAGTGTTCCATCTTTACCAAAGATCGGGGTCACGCCTTCTTTCGTTCCCCACTCAGTCGGGATTTTCATATCTGTTTGTGAGAATTTCGTATTCCAAAATCCGTGAATATATTTACCAAAGTACGTATTTAACGTAGATGCAGTCTCATGATTTAATACACCATCAACAAATTTAGGTGCCTTTCCTTTATCATATCTTTTCACTTCACCTGTTTGTGCATCTACTACGACAACACCTTCTACCTCAAATCCAGATCTTCCTGAAATAAATTCACCATACGTCATTGTATAATATGGTTTTCCTTTATCATCAACCTCAAATTTAGGTTTTCCTTTAAAGATTAAATTTGGTTCTGCTTGCCTTACCACACGCTCTAACTTATTACCAAAAAACATGCTTGGCACATATTTCATTTTATAACCGAGGTGCAGTTTCGCTTCCGCATCAGGATTCGTACCTGACATCGTTACATACCCTGGAATTGTCTCAGCTTTACGCGCTTTAAAAAATCCTGAAACTTCAATTGGCGCTACATATAAAGCTTCGCCGTTTACCATTTGTGGCGTTAATTCTCCTAGCTCAAAATAAGCTACTTTCGGAATATCACCAAATACTTTTTTCATCTTATTCTCCGCTGTCTTTGGCGGCACTGTAAACGGCTGGTCATTTTCAGTAAATGGCTCTGAAATATCTTTCTCTACCTTAACAACAGAATCATATTTCTTTTGCGAGATTACTATATCGTGCAAATAACCAAAGTAGCCGTAACTTGCGAGTAAAATAAACATTAGAAGTCCTTTTAGCGTACCTTCTAATTTCCCTATTTGATCTTGTGAAAATAAAACAAGCCCAATTAAAATTGCTACTGCAACAGAATAATGAGTAAGAATCGAATCTACTCGATCATCAATTAGCCAAAAGTATTCATAGATTGCAATACCTATCCAAAATAAAACAGGAATAACTAAAATAGATGATTTCTTACCCTTTACAACCTTCTTATCTCCCTTCTTATCCACTGCTCGAAGCTTACTACTGCTTCTTGTCCATGGAATCAAAAACAAAGTAAGAATAGCTAAAACTACAAATTTCATCAAAGGCACTGTCCCCTTTTCTTTTGTATTCCCTTTTAGTATAACAAATAAAGGGTATTAAGGTGAAAATAGGAATAGTTATATTTTTTTACTACTTAATACAATCCCGCTCACTACATATAGAATAGATGCAATATAAAAAATTGTACCAATCGTAAAGAAATCTACTAAATATCCCGTGGCAATAACCGCTACTGCTCCGCCAATGGATGTCCACACATGGTATTTTCCAATCTCATAACCAGCCTTTTCCTGCGCAACCTTTCGTGCTAATGAAGTCTTCTCAGTATTACGCTGCACAGCACCTAAAACTCCCATTACAATTTGAAGAATATACACATGCCATACTTCCGTGGCAATCGGAAAGCAAAGCATTAAGATTGCCATGGACCAAGCGTATATTATTAATAATTTTTTATCCCCTACTTGATCAGATATCTTTCCCACTAGTGGATATACAAGTGCTGATGTTAAAGCAAATAAGCCATACGCCCAGCCAAATTGCGAGAAGCTATTTCCAACGTTTCGAAGCAATAATATATAAAAAGGAAATACCATACTTCCTGCCATCATGATGATACTTTGCGAAGCCACAAATCTTCTATATGTCATTTCGTATACTCCCTATAAAATAAATTCACAAATCTCTCTTCTGAATCTACTTCCTTCTTTTTCTTGAGAAATTCTTCAATACGAGGATATGCCCTCTTTAACTGCTCTTTCGTTGGATAAGAATAATACGGCAAATAGTAACTACCGTTATGCTTTAAAGTAACATCAATCATCTTCCGAATGACATCCGCTGTTTTCTTTATCTCACTCTCTGAGCGTCCCTGGTTAATCAAAAGAACCAGCGCAAACATATCATCTTTCGCATAGGACAAAACTGCATTTTCATTCTTTTCCACGTAACGAATCGTAATGTTGAGTAAATTAAACTCTTCTTCATTTAATGCGTTACGTAAATCATCTATATACTCCGTGAAAGCATCTATAGGCACAAAGTATTCTTGTAACACTTCGGTCCTATTTGGATTTTCATATTCCATAAAAGCACTATCTGATCTCATAACATTATTACGCGTCTCATACTTTCCATCTGTACGTTCAAAATAACCTCTTTGTATATCCCAAAATATATTCTTTCCCCAATCACTATAACGTGATAACCCAAGTAAAAATTTAGGTGCAGCTATAATATTTTCTTCCTTTAATTCACTGTACTCTTCTCTCATATTTTGATTTTGTGCCAAAGTATAATCCGTCACATACATCTCTTTTAAAAATGAATTTGGAGCAACAGAAATACGCGCTAAGTGCATACGAACATTCTCATCTCTTTTCACTTTCTCTTTGAAATAAGATGCGTATTCTTTATAATCTATCATTCTCGTGTGCATTTCATATAATTCATCATCTGTTAACTTCAGCGTCACATCTAAAATAACTCCAAATAAACCGTAACCACCAATGACATATGGAAATAACTCTGCATTTTCTTCTCTACTTACATTACGTACCGTGCCATCTGCCATTAACAATCTGAATGACTCTACTGTATCAATTAGTGCCTCATGACGAATATCACGCCCGTGTACATTTACACTTAATGAACCACCAACAGTAAAAATATTTTGAGACTGCATGACCTGTACCGCAAGGCCATATGGATTTATTTTCTTCTGAATATCATTCCACGTGACACCACTTTGAACTGTAATCCGCTTCTTCTCTGGATCAAATTCTAGTATTTTATTATATCCTTTCATATCGAGCATCGTGCCATTCGGATAATATGTCTGTCCTCCTTGGCTATGTTGCATGCCTGCAATGGAAATTTTCTCTCCTGAAACTTTTGCATCTCGCACTAATTTTATTAACGAGTGCTCTTCCGTAGCACTTTCAACACGTTTTATTTTTGTCGGAAGCAATTTACCTACATCACTCATAATAGGATGATCAATTTGTTTTTTATACGTATGTACAGACGTTGCAAGCAAAACCGTATATGCGACAATGACCACTGCTATCTTTCTTTTTTTCAAAGGACACTCTCCTTATTAGCAACAAAAAGAGATACCCGTTCTTTCAGGTACCTCTCTTGACAGTGATTACTTTGCTGCTGGCAATTGTATTGGATCAAATTTATCATACGATGTAAACTTTGCATCCGTAATAATGTGCGCTTTATCCTTACCATTGCTACTCATAACCATATCTATCTTTGCTGATTCATATTTAAAATCTTTTGTAATAATATATTCCCCATCTATTTCTTCTATCTTTGCATTTTGGCCTTGTAGCATTTGTTTCTGCTTTTCATCCATACTAGCTAGCATACTCTCTGTCTCTTGCCCTTTTAATGCAAACTTCAGCTTATAATTATCTCCACTTTTCTCCATCTTCACTTTATTTAAAATTTCCGATGGAATCTCTAAATTATCTACCATTCCTTGAGTCGCGTTCATTCCGTTAGCATTTAATTGTTCCTCTGGTACAGACATCACTTCACCCGTATTAGGATTTTTCACCTGACCAGCAATTTTGCCACCTACATCATAAACAATAACCTCTGTACCAGAAACATTCATTTCAGAACGAGAGTTTTTTTTCTTCGGCTCTAGTTGCATTTTGGCCTTCATTACATTCATCTCTGTTCCTTCAGCCTTTATTCCCACATCATATGTCATCGTTACATTTTCTTCGTTTTTAAAAGCTTCATTCGCTTTATTGAAAACATCCTTCGCTGTTAATTCCTTTTCTTTCTGCACAGCTTCTTTTTTCGGTTCATCAGTCTTTTTTGTTTCCTCATTACTACACCCTACTCCTAGACCGACTGCAAGTACTAGACTTGAAATTAAAATAAGTTTTTTCATAACGTCCCCTCCTTCCCAAAAATAATATCATCTCTATTCCTATGAAATCTATATAATTCGTAATATTTATCTTTAAATTTATTTCCTATATAACAACATGTTTGAGAAAAAGTTTAAATATGATGTAAATAATAACAACTCATTTCAGGAGGTCATTATGAAAGCGATTATTTGCACAAAGTATGGACCACCTAATGTTCTCCAGCTTCAAAATGTAGAAAAGCCTAAACCTAAAAAAAATGAAGTATTAGTTAAAATTCACGCAACAAGTGTATCGACTGGAGATTGTAGAATACGTGGCTTTAATAGCCCCCTCTTATTTTGGATTCCTATGCGGATCATATTAGGTTTCAGAAAACCGAGAAAACCTATACTTGGCGTAGAGTTATCCGGTGAAATCGAAGACATTGGAACAGATGTAACACAATTTAAAAAAGGGGATCCAGTTTTTGCATTAACAGAACTCAACCTTGGTGGTTATGCCGAATACACATGCGTGCATGAAAGTGGATTAATAGCATTAAAACCTACCAATGTGACCTATGAAGAAGCTGCCATTATTCCTTTTGGCGGAACTTCAGCATTGCACTTCCTTAGAAAAGGACAGATAAAAAAAGGGCAACAAGTACTTATATACGGCGCCTCTGGGTCAGTAGGGACAGCTGCCGTACAACTTGCTAAATACTTCGGGGCGACTGTCACAGCCATTTGTAGTAGTTCGAATTTCGATTTAGTAACAGCTTTAGGGGCAGACAACGTAATTGATTATATGAAAGAAGATTTTACTAAGCGGGGCGATCACTACGATATTATATTTGACGCAGTTGGAAAATATAAAAAGTCTCTTTGTACAGATGCATTAATGCCTAATGGAAAATATGTATCTGTGAACGGAATGATGGCAAAGGTCAGTAAAGAAGATATGAACCTACTAAAACAACTAGCTGAAACAGAAAAGCTAAAACCTGTTATTGATAGAACTTACCGATTAGAAGAAGTTGTAGAAGCCCATACGTATGTAGAAATGGGCCATAAGAAAGGAAATGTTTCGATTACCTTAAAATAAAATATATTCTGAAAATATTATTGACAATTCTTTTTGTACGATTTACTATTAGTACCATATTTAAAACTACATACACATACTCTTATCAAGAGTGGCGGAGGGACTGGCCCGATGATGCCCGGCAACCGAGCTTATGACGTATAAGCTAAGGTGCTAATTCCTGCAAAACGAGTTTTCGTTTTGGAAGATAAGGGAGGAATCTATTTCGTCTATTCGGCACCTCCCTTATTTTTGGGAGGTGCTTTTTATTTTGGAACGTATATGAAGGGGGATTTATAGATGAAAAAGGTATTATTAAGCATTGTAAGCGGAGCAGTATTATTATTAGGCGCATGTAGCGCGAGTTCAGATAAAGAGGTAAAAGCATTAGACGAGAAAAAGATTACTGTCGGTGTAACAGGTGGGCCGCATGAACAAATTTTTGAAAAGGTAAAAGAAGTTGCCGCAAAAGATGACCTCGAAATTGATATAAAAGTATTTAATGATTATGTAGCGCCAAACATATCTTTAGATGAAAAAAGCCTTGATGTAAATAGCTACCAAACGAAATCGTATTTAGATGTATTTAAAGCTGAACGCAATATGAAATTAGCTGAAGTATTTTCAACAGTAACATTCCCTATGGGCGTATATTCTAAAGATATAAAAGATGTAAAAGACTTAAAAGACGGCGATGCGATTGCTGTACCAAATGACCCAACGAATGAACTGCGAGCTTTAAAATTATTTGAAAAAGCAGGGGTTTTAAAAGTTGATCCAAAGGCTACAGAAAAAGCGACTGCAAAAGATGTAATTGAAAATCCAAAAAAATTAAAGATTGTCGAATTAGAGGCATCTCAATTACCAACGCAACTAAGTGAAGTAAAAGCAGCTGCAATTAACACAAACTTTGCATTAGGTGCAAAATTAAGTCCAGCGAAAGATTCTATTTTCCGCGAAGGAAAAGATTCACCATATGTGAACTGGGTTGTTGTTCGTACTGAAAATAAAGATGATGCCGTTGTAAATAAATTAAAGAAAGCTTATCAATCTAAAGAAGTAAAAGAGTTTATCGAGAAAAAATTTGATGGTTCAGTTTTACCATCTTGGTAGGAGCTGACGATAATGATTGAATTAAAAAACATATCCAAAGTATTTTCAACAAAAAAAGGGACTGTTGAGGCTCTTAAGTCTACTTCCCTTAAAGTAGAAAAAGGCGAGGTATTTGGAATCATTGGGTATAGCGGCGCTGGTAAAAGCACATTGATTCGATGTGTAAATTTATTAGAAAAACCAACGACAGGAAATATCATTGTAAACGAACAAGACTTAACAACGTTATCGACAAAAGAACTAGCAAAAGCGAGACAAAAAATCGGAATGATCTTTCAAGGATTCAATTTACTTAAAACTGTTACCATCTATGAAAACATTGCATTACCTTTACGCCTTGCTGGCATTCCAAAAGCGGAAATTAAAAAAAGGGTAGAAAAATATTTACGCATTGTCGATCTTTTCAATCGAAAAGATGCTTATCCAAGTGAACTTTCTGGCGGTCAAAAACAGCGCGTTGCAATTGCACGTGCACTATCACATGAGCCTGAAGTGTTATTAAGTGACGAAGCAACGAGCGCTTTAGATCCAGAAACAACTGATTCTATTCTTGATTTGTTATTAAAGATTAACGAAGAAATTGGAATTACGATTTTACTCATTACACACGAAATGAACGTTATCCAACGTATATGCGACCGCGTTGCCGTTATGGAACATGGATCTGTAGTCGAAAGTGGGACTGTGAAAGATATTTTCACAAACCCACAACATGTAACAACGAAGAAATTTGTAAATAGCGCCTTTGCAGCTAAAATTCCAGAAGAGGTACAGAAAGAACTACAGAATACTGGAGAAATTGTAACACTTTCATTTATTGGCACTACTTCAGGTGAACCTGCCTTAGCTGTTGCCACAAAACGTTTCCAAGTGTATCCGAATATTTTATCCGGTAATATTACGCAGTTAAAACATGAAGCATATGGGAAACTAGTCGTTCATATGCAAGGAGAACAAAATGAAATCCACCGTGCTTTATCATTTTTACAAGAGCAAGGAATCATTGTAGAAGGAGGTAGAACAGATTATGGGAAACAAGTCCTTTTTGGATGAATGGGGTAAAGTCATATGGGAAGCCACAATTCAAACCTTTCAAATGACATCTATTTCATTACTCATCTCTATCCTTATTGCATTACCACTTGGCGTCACACTTGTTTTAACGAGACCTGGTGGGCAGCGTGAAAATAAAATCATCTATCCTATTCTTAATACGGTTATTAATATCATTCGCTCTCTTCCATTTATCATTCTATTATTCTTCATCTTACCTTTTACAAAGTTTCTAATGGGAACATCCATTGGCGTGCAAGGTGTGATCGTACCACTTGTCGTCTTCACAGCTCCCTATATCGCACGTTTAATGGAGACGGCTTTACTAGAAGTAGATCGCGGTGTCATTGAAGCCTACCAAGCGATGGGCGTTTCTACTATAAAAATCATTTGGCACGTTATGGTGAAAGAAGCTCGTCCCTCCCTTGTACTGGGATTAACAATTGCAACGATTGGCTTAATCGGCGCAACAGCAATGGCTGGTCTTGTAGGTGCTGGCGGGCTAGGAGACTTAGCATATCGCTTCGGACATTTACGCTACGAACCAGAAGTAATGTATGCAACCGTCTTTATTCTGATTATCCTCGTTCAAGGATTACAGTCTTTAGGTAATGGTGTTGCACGAAGACTGAAAAAAGATTAAAAAAGAAGGTATCTCACTAGGGTGAGATACCTTCTTTTTATCCCGCATTAACGGGCAGTAAGATCCCGCCTCAAAATTCAGCGGAAGCAAAAAAGTTAGGCGGGGGATTCACTGCCCGTAAAAGCCCGATTGGTTCAACTAATAATCAGTGGGGGATGAACCCCCCACTGATTAAAGTTTCACTTTACCTTTTAAATCCACCTTCTGAATGAATAACTTGCCCAGTAATCCACTCAGCTTCTTCACTTACTAAAAATTTAATGAGTCTAGCTGCATCCTTTGGCTCACCAATTCTGCCAAAAGGAAACATCGGCTTTAACCCTTGTGTTATCTCTTCAGTCATCCATCCTGTATCGGTTGGTCCTGGATTAATTGCATTCACTGTTATTCCTAAATGAGCTACCTCTGCTGACAATGTACTAGTAAGAGCATCAATAGCTCCCTTCGTTGTCGCATAAGCTAGTTCTCCTGCCATAGGACCTTGAAATTGCCCCGAAGTAATATTAACAATTCTACCACCAGATTTCTTATCAAATCTCCGGGCAAATTGACTACTTAACAATGTAGTCGCACGGATATTTACCATGTAATGCTTATCTAGTTCTTCAGCAGTCAACGTAGAGAAATCATTATTCGTAGAGTACGCTGCATTATTAATTAATATATAAGGGTACCCTAATTGTTCAGTAACTTTATTTATAAGCTCTTTCGGTGCATCATTCCGAGTTAAATCTAACTCCATGCTCGATACTCTAACACCGTTTTGCAATAGCTCTTCTTTTAATTGTATTTGTTCATTTTTATCGACGCCCCAAGGCATCTCTTTATCGTAAGCTGTCCAATACGTAAAAAACATATCGTATCCTGCTTCAGCTAATTCTTTACAAATCGCTGCCCCAATACCATCTAGACGACTTACCCCTGTAACAACTGCTACTTTATTTTTTAATTGATTCATCATATACTCCTCCAAGTTTAAAGGGCGCATATTTTATATAAGAGATATAAATTTCCCCACTTAGACCTCTGTCCTTACAAAAGGGATGTACAAGCCAACTATGCAGTCCTTGCATGATTTACAAATAGCTAAATAAACCCTCACTTATGAGAGAAAAATTCATCTATCCAATTTCTAATCATTACAAGTTCATCCACATATTGAGTCCTTGTCTCCTTTCCATATATCTCTGTTTCTATCATACCAATATGATGTACTATTTCAAATGATAAAAAAATAAAAACCAATATTCCATTCCAAACTTCTATCGAATTTATTATATTATAATATAATAAATAATGGAAATAACCGGAAAAATACTGGTAAATATTTACTAACCTTCTTATAATAAAACGTGGGGCTAATGTGAGAGTTTAGTTTTAAACAAATAGGGGGAAGAAACATGTCAAAAAAATTACTTTCTTTATTTTCTGCAGTAATCGTAGCAGCTTTTGTAATAATCGGCTGTGGTCAAAGCAATACGACAAATAAAGAACAAAAAGAGAATGCAACAAAAGAAAGCAAAACGGAAAAAACGGATTCAACGAAAGAAAGTAAACCTGCTGAAAAAAAA
>NZ_JAKUDW010000103.1:0-17817 GCF_022662595.1 Bacillus cereus group sp. BfR-BA-01524
AGCTTGTACAGCATTATTTGCTGGAGCTGCTGGTTGAGCTTGTGTTGGTGCTGGTTGAGCCGCTGCTGGTTGTTGTGCAGCTTGCTCTGCTTGTTTTTGAGCAGCAGCTTCTTGTGCAGCTTTTTCTTGCGCTTCTTTTTCAGCAATTTGTTGTAATTTTAATGCTTGTTGTTCAAGCTCTTTTAATTGGCTTTCCGTACTTGTCATTGTAGTTACAACTGTATCCATTTTACCGCTTAAATCGTTTACCGCTGTTGCTTTTTTCTCTTTTTCAGCGTCAAGTTCTTTCTTAGCAGTTTCAATTTGAGCTTGTGCTTCTTTTAATTCTTTTTGTTTCTCTTTTACCGTTGCAACATCTTTTTTCACACTAGCTTGGTCTTCTTGTTGTGTTTTCATGATATCTTCATCAGACTCAAGAATTTTAGAAACAGAAGTTAAACGATCAACTAAATCTGCAACGTTTTTAGAGTTTACAAGAACTTCTGTTACAACGTTCGTATTTGGTTGTTCTTGAAGTGCAACTAAACGCTTTCTTAATAACTCTTCACGTTTTGCAATCTTCGTTTGTAATTCTGCAATATCTTTATTTTTCTTTTCAATTAATTGCTCAGTATCAGAAACTTTTTTCGTTGTTTCATCAAGCTTTGAAGCATTCTCTTGAACAGACTTATCTAAACCTTGAATTGTTTTGTTTAAGTCATTCATTTGTTTTTGTAATTCATCACGTTCTTGTTGTTGTTTATGTAAAGTATCATTTTGTGTATTAATTTGTGATTTCACGTCAGAAATTTTATCTTCTGCAAATACATTTGGTGTTAGCCCTGAAAACATTAACCCTGCAACTAAAGCGCAAGATGCCATTTTTAGCTTTTTCATTTTATTTTTTACACCGCTTTCTTTTTTCTTTTTCCGTATATAACCTATAAAATTTATACCATAATTCGGGATTTTTTTTGCTAATGTTACGTTTTTGTAAAACAAATGTAATATTATATGTAGCTCTAGCGCAAAATTCGTATATTTTTGTATGTGTGTGTAGAAATTTATATACTTTTCTTACTTCTATAAACAAAGAAAAAACGTAAGGAATCCCTTACGTTTTATTAAATATACGAATACAAATGAACTGCTACTTCATCCATTTCTCAGCCCAATTTTGGACCTCATCCATAACACTTTCTAACGCTTTTCCCTTGTCAGTTAAGCCATACTCGATTCGAACTGGTACTTCTGGATAGACATTACGAACTACAATGCCCTCGCTTTCCAATTCCTTCAAACGCTCTGACAACATACGATCGCTCATATTTGGGATAATATCTGCGATTTCTCTAAAACGTTTCGACTCTTCAAGCAAAGATTTAATAATTAAGCCAGTCCATTTCTTACTAAGCAAAGTAAAAGCTGACTCAAACTTTGGACATAAACAAGAATTATGCTCCATATGTTTCACCTCTCTTCTATTATAATATAGTTTCTTGTAAAAAGTAAGTTATAAAACTTTCCTCATTATTTTATTTTACGTACATTTTACCATTTCCAAATATTAACTTGTCAACTAAACATAACATACCCGTAAAAAAACCCTCTTAAAAAGAGAGCTTTTTATATCTTTATTACTTCGTATACCATCCAAGACCTAATGCACCTTCACCTAAGTGCGTACCAATTACAGCTCCAAAATAACCTGTACGAATTGTGACGTGAGGATATTTTGCTTCTAATTCTTTCTTCCATTCATTCGCTTCCTCTTCACGTTGCGCATGAATGATAACTGCTTCCATAGGTACTCCTTTACTTGCTTGCTCATCAAAAATTTCAATGATACGTTTTAATGCTTTTTTACGTGTACGAATCTTTTCAAACGGAATAATGATTTTATCTCTAAAATATAAAACTGGCTTCACTTGTAACAGACTGCCGATGAAAGCTTGCGCGCTATTTAATCGACCACCACGTTGTAAATGATGTAAATCATCAACTACAAAATAGGCGTCCATCGTTTTCTTCATTTCATCAAAACGAGCAATAATCTCTTTTGGATTCTTTCCTTCACTTGCTAACCTTGCACCTTCACGCACATAAAATCCTTGTACTTCACAACTAATTTCAGAGTCATACGTGTATACATCAATACCCTCTACCATCTGTCCAGCTGTCGTTGATGTTTGATATGTACCACTAATTCCACTTGATAGGTGAATACTAATAACTGCATCATAATCTTTAGCTAGTTCTTCATATAACTCAACAAACTTTCCGATTGCTGGTTGAGAAGTTTTTGGAAGTTCCTCTTGTTCACGTACTTTCACATAAAAATCATCTGCTGAAATTTCAGCTTCTTCTTGATAAGATTCTGTTCCAAACACAACGTTTAATGGAATCATATATATATTGAGTTCATCACGAATTTGCTTCGGTATATATGCTGTACTATCAGTAACAATAGCTATTTTCATTTTCGTACCTGCCTTATAAAAAGTTTTATTTCCTAATTTTACACGAAAACTACAAATGGTGCATCCATACAGGGAAATGCCGGTTGAAATTATACTCACCATCTCGACAAATTACAACAAAAAGATAAAATACTCACCAAAAACTTCAGCCTATTTAGAAAAAATGTTTGAATATAAAAAGGCTCGCTTTTAAAATGGAAAGTACTAGTCATTTTGATAGATAGGGGCGTATACAAGTGCTATTACAATATTTAACAATCAAAGACTACGGCGAACACGAAATCGTCATTCAAAAATCAAGATTTATTTGTTATGTTAGCCGAGCAACGACTGAGGAAGAGGCTCAAGAATTTATACAAAAAATAAAAAAACAGCATTGGAATGCAACACATAATTGTTCCGCTTATTTAATTGGCGAACAAGATCATATTCAAAAAGCAAATGATGACGGCGAGCCTAGCGGTACAGCTGGCGTACCAATGCTAGAAGTACTTAAAAAACGTGGGCTAAAAGATACCGTCGTTGTCGTAACACGCTATTTTGGTGGCATTAAACTTGGCGCAGGTGGATTAATTCGTGCATATGGAAAGTGTACAAGCGAAGGCATTAATCATGTCGGTGTTGTCCAGCGAAAACTAATGCGTGTGATGCAAACCGAGATTGATTACACATTACTTGGCAAAGTAGAAAATGAATTACGTAATTCAAAATATGCCATTAAAGATATACATTATCTAGAAAATGTCACATTTGATACTTATGTAGAAGAAGACGGCAAACAAGCATTCACAGATTGGATGATTGAATTAACAAACGGGAAATGTACAATTACAGAAGGAGATATGTTGTACTTAGAACAAGATGTTATCTAAGCATAACTCTTTTATCACCTTCAAAGATTAATGTAGTGAATTACTTCCCTACAAATGAACTAACGAACTAAGGAGATTATATATGGAAGAACGTTATTATCATCTCCAAAATAGCAGAATAAAAAAGAAGCGAAGAAGGAAACTTTTCTTCTTCCTTATTTTCGCATTTTTATTTGGCAGTATAGGAGTTTATGTGTTAAATTCTTACTCTTCTCTTATGGGGATGTATAGTGGTTTTACTCGTGAAAAATCGGATTTAAGAAACAAAGATGTAGAAATTACAAAAGAACCTTTTACAATTCTCATTATGGGGATAGAAGATTATGCGACAGACGGTCAAAATGGTCGTACAGATTCATTAATGTTTGCAACAGTCAATCCGAAAACTCAAAAGATTTCACTTATGAGTATTCCTCGTGATTCTCGAGTTACAATTGTTGGTAAAAATAAGGAAGACAAAATTAACGCTGCCCATGCTTACGGCGGAGAAGAAATGGCAATCAAAACTGTCGAAGGCTTTCTAAAAGTTCCTGTAGACCATTATCTTAAAATTGATTTCCAAGGCTTTAAAGGTATCGTTGATGCTGTTGGCGGCGTTACCGTTGACGTACCCTTCGATTTCTGGGAGCGCTCTGACGTAGATTACTACAAAAAAATTAAATTTAAGCAAGGACAGCAAAACTTAAACGGTGAAGAAGCACTTGCTTACGTCCGTATGCGAAAGCAAGATCCAAATGGTGATTATGGTCGAGCTGCTAGACAAAGACAATTACTAGCCGCTGTTGCCCAAAAGCTAAACTCAACCTCTACTGTATTTAAAATTAAAGATTTAACAGCTGTCGTTGGAAAATATATAAAAACCGACATTCCTATTTCAGACGGACTTGCTCTTTACAATAAACTTTCTGGATTTGATCCTTCTACAATGCAAACGTTAAAGCTTGAAGGCGAAGACAAAAAGATAGGCGGTATTTATTACTTCCTTCCAGATCCAATCAGTGTAGAAACGGTGCGTAACGAAATCGAAAAAGAATTAGGAGAAAAAGCAAAAAATCCAACTACAAAAAACAACTCAAATCCTAATTCGAATTCAAGTTCTAATTCTAACGAACAAGCAAAAAAAGAAACAAACCAAAATAAAACACCAACTGATCCGCCACCTTCTACAAATGCTCATGCAGAGTGGATTATGCGCAATCAGCCGTAACAAAAAGGCCCAATCTATCCGATTGGGCCTTTTTTATTTACTTATTAAAGTGTTGTAAAATCGCTTCTACAATGCGCTCTGATGCACGACCATCACCGTAAGGGTTAGATGCTTTCGCCATCTTATCATGAGCTTCTTTATCTGATAACAACTCATCAGCAAGACCAAAGATTGTCTCTTCGTCTGTTCCTGCTAATTTCAGCGTACCTGCTTCAATACCTTCAGGGCGCTCTGTTGTATCACGAAGAACAAGAACTGGTACCCCAAGTGATGGAGCTTCTTCTTGTACACCACCAGAATCCGTTAACATTAAGTATGAACGAGCTGCAACATTGTGGAAATCAATTACATCTAGCGGCTCAATTAAATGAATACGATTATGTTCACCTAAAATTTCATTTGCTATTTCACGAACAACAGGGTTCATATGAACAGGGTACACAACTTGTACATCTTCATGCTTATCAACAAGACGCTTAATTGCACGGAACATATTACGCATAGGTTCACCTAAGTTTTCACGACGGTGAGCTGTCATAAGTACAAGACGATCATTTCCAAGTTTCTCTAGTACAGGATGACTATATGTTTCTTTTACAGTCGTTTGTAGCGCGTCAATCGCTGTATTTCCTGTGATGAAAATACGTGACTCATCTTTATTTTCCTTCTGTAAGTTCGTTGCTGATTTTGCTGTTGGTGAGAAATGAAGATCCGCCATTACACCTGTTAATTGACGATTCATCTCTTCTGGGTATGGAGAATACTTATCCCACGTACGAAGGCCCGCCTCAACATGACCTACTGGAATTTGATTATAAAAAGCAGCTAAGCTTGCAATAAATGTTGTTGTTGTATCACCATGTACAAGTACAATATCCGGCTTCGCTTCTTTCATTACTTTATCCAAACCTTCTAAACCACGCGTTGTAACATCAATTAAAGTTTGGCGGTCTTTCATGATATTTAAATCGAAATCTGGCGTAATTCCAAAGATATTTAATACTTGATCTAACATTTGGCGATGCTGTGCTGTTACAGTCACAATCGATTCAATTTTTTCTGGGTGTTTTTGCAACTCTAATACAAGAGGTGCCATTTTAATTGCTTCTGGACGTGTCCCGAAAATTGTCATTACTTTTAAACGTTCAGTCATATGATTGCCTCTTTTCTTTCACTAATTACAGCTTCTATTATGACATATAAAAATATGCATGAGTACATCCCTTTTTAACGCATAACAGAAACTTTTCTATTACAAATACTTTTTCTGCCCACCGAGTAATAATCTATCTTTTGTTTCTTAACATCTTCATCAGTATAACAATTTCTCCCATCGAATAAAATAGGCTCTCTCATAAGTTGTACGTACTTTTCTAACGGGTACACTCGAATAGCTTCCCATTCTGTTACGATAAAAACCGCACTCGCATCTCTAATCGATTCATCTATACATCTACTATATTGTATAGCATCTCCAAATATATTTTTCACATATTGAATTGCTTTTGGGTCGTACAGAACAATTTCTGCACCTATATTAAGTAATGCTTCTATTATAATAAGAGATGATGCCTCTCTTATATCATCCGTATTCGGTTTAAAGGATGCGCCAAGAACTGCAATCCGCTTTTTATTCATGTTCATAACTTTTTTCGCTTTTTCAATCAATAGCAGCTGTTGCTTATTATTTACTTCAATAACCGCTTTTAACAAACGAAAATCATGAGCAACATTTCCCGCAATTTGCACCAGCGCTTTCGTATCTTTTGGAAAACATGATCCCCCGTATCCAATACCTGCATTTAAAAAAGATGCACCAATCCTCTTATCCATTCCCATTCCTTTGGCAACATCCAATACATTTGCGCCTACCTTCTCACATATATTTGAAATTTCATTAATGAAACTAATCTTTGTAGCTAAAAAGGCATTCGACGCGTATTTAATCATCTCTGCACTTTTAATATCTGTAACATACGTTTCTAAGCATAATTTACTATACAAACTCTCTACTCTTCTTGCTACTTCCTCACTATCGGCTCCAATTACAATACGATCTCCATGAAAGAAATCATAAATACCTGAACCTTCACGCAAAAACTCTGGATTCGATACGATATGTACTGTATGCCTCCCTTTTAACTTCTCCTCAATCCATCCCTTCATTACATCATTTGTACCTACTGGAACTGTACTTTTCGTAACAACAATAATATCGTTCGTCGCATATAATCCAATATCGTTACAAGCACTCTGAATATACGTTAAATCCGCCGTCCCATCTAATAAAGATGGGGTTCCAACTGCAATAAATATAAACTCTACATCATCAAATGCCTCTTCTTTATTTGATGTAAAAGTTAAAGCATTATTCTCATATGCATGATTTATTAATTCATGTAATCTAACCTCATAAATAGGTAAATCCCCTTGTTTTATCCGTTTAATTTTTTCATCATCTATATCAAAACATGTAACTGAATGCCCCAACTTTGCCAATCCTACTCCTGTAATCAATCCAACATATCCAGTACCTATTATCGTAATTTTCATTTCCTTTTCGCACAGGAATTTACAATAGAAAAGATATGAAATACAGAATTCTCCCTGTGCTTCCCCCTCTCACATTAAAAATGAGAAAACCCTTTTCTTTCTTCATTATATGAATTACTTCCCTCATTCTTTTTAAAGTTTTTGTAAAATTAAATGCACTATAATATAAAGTGAAACTTTGATCAGTGGGGCTTTTACGGGCAGTTGATCCCCACCTAACTTCTTTGCTTCGCTGAATTTTGAGGTGGGGGGCTTACTGCCCGTTAATGCGGGATAAAGTGAAACTTTAATTAGTAGGAATGGGGCTACTAGTTGATGCGAGATAAATTCCCACATTTTAACATGAAACTTACTCATTTCTACGTGTAACACTTATAATACTGAACTAAAAGTATTCACTATCGAAGAAAAAGAGGAAATGTCATATTCCAAAGTCCAGTACGATTAACCTTCTCATATGATGCAACATTCTATATACAATTGTCATATATTCTATCCGCTTCCATTAACCGTAAAGAGAAAAAAAGATTGAATTCTAATCTTTTTGTGATACCATATGTTATGAGCCTGTAAATAAACATCATAATTTTCAGATAAATATATTTTCAAAAAAAAAAATTACGTTAGAATATAAAGGGTGGGGTATTAATGGACTCACAAGTGATTTATGCCATTTTGGCATCTTTCATCACTGTACTCGTCGTTACTCCTTTAGTTATTAAATTAGCTTTTAAAATAGGAGCGACAGATAAGCCAAACGCACGTAAAGTGCACCAAAAGATTATGCCACGTCTTGGCGGGTTAGCAATATTTATTGGTGTAGCTGTAGGATTTGTTGTCGGCGGCTTATATGAGCAAAGAATGTTATCGATAACACTAGGTGCGATTATCATTGTAATCATCGGAATTTTAGATGATATGTACGAGTTATCTGCGAAAGTAAAATTCGGTGGACAACTGTTAGTTGCCATTATGATTGTAAAAAGTGGATTATTAGTGCAAGTATTATATATCCCATTCCTTGGGGATACTGAACTTGGATGGCTTGCTTATCCAATTACAGTATTTTGGCTTGTAGGTATTACGAATGCAATCAACTTAATTGACGGCTTAGATGGATTATCTGCTGGTATTTCATCTATCGTACTTGCAACGCTAGCATATATGGCCTTCACTAGCCCATGGGGTACTGGAACAGCTATTATCTTGCCACTCGCATTAATTATATTAGCAAGTACAATTGGATTTTTATTCTTCAACTTCCATCCAGCAAAAATTTTCATGGGAGATACAGGAGCACTATTTTTAGGATACTGTATTTCTGTTATATCGTTACTTGGATTATACAAAAGTGTAACGTTATTCAGTTTTATCGTTCCAATTATCATTTTAGGTGTACCTATATTTGATACGATATTTGCAATCATCCGTCGTATCGTAAATAAAAAACCTATTTCAGCACCAGATAAATCGCATTTACATCACCGCTTACTTGCAATGGGATTCTCTCATCGTAAAACGGTACTAATTATATACGCATTCGGTATTTTCTTTAGTGTAAATGCCATTATTTTCACTAGTGCAACGTTATGGTTATCCATTATTCTTCTTTTCGCTTTGATTTTCTTCACAGAAATCATTGCTGAAATAATCGGGCTTGTACATGAACGTTACAAACCACTTATTTCCTTTTATAAAAAAGTGAAAAAACGCGAAGACTAATTGTAGTATAGCCTTTACCATTATGAAATATTCAAATAGCATCCTCTTTCTTACAAGAGGATGCTATTTTTTATTCCTTATTTTATATTTCCAAAATATAGATTGTTTGAGAGTTCCTCTATTGGAGAAAGATATACATAATAAGAAACGTATCAAGTTTTCTTTTTTACATCTTGATTGTCAAACTGAGGGTGAATGTTATGATCAAGCGAGTATTTCAATGTATTATTTTATTCTTAACAATTACTATGTACGCATCATCTAATACTGAAGCAACAACTGTTATTCCTGCTGAACATTATCCAAATACTGAAACGAACTCTCCTACACAAAAAATTGCGTACTTAACATTTGATGACGGGCCAAACAAATATACTACACAAATTTTAAACATCTTAAAAGAAAAGAACGGAAAAGCAACTTTCTTTGTTATTGGTGGAAAAGTACCACATTACAAAAAGACAATGCAACGATTGATTAAAGACGGACATTATATCGGACTTCACAGTATGTCACACGATGTAAAACGCCTTTACACTGGCGATCCATCTGCTTTAATTACAGAAATGGAACAAACACAAAACATTGTCCAGCAAGTTACAAAATTAAATACACATCTCGTTCGTGTCCCGTATGGTAGCATGCCTTACTTAAAAAAGAATTACCGTGATGCACTTGTATCAGCCCAGTATAAAATGTGGGATTGGACAATCGATACATACGACTGGAAAAGCTATGACAATCCTTCTGCCATACTAGAAAGAGTACGTAATCAGAGCGACGAACAAATCGAAGTAATTTTAATGCATGATTCGAGTGTAACCGTACAAATACTGCCACAAGTAATTGATTACTTACAGTCACAAGGATACAAACTTCTTCCCTATAATCCATCTTCCCATCTCGAAGTAAACTTTTGGAAAGACACAAGATTGTAACAGCTTTAGTGCCTATATGCTAAAGCTGTTTTATTTTTCTCTTCCCACCCTTCCCATTTTTGTGTAAAATTTTAAATAGTGATGAAGTTTCGAGGTGAATAGAAATGAAACGAATAGATCTCATTTTTAATGCAATACAAGAAGGCAATTATACAGAAGGTGTAACCGCGTCAGAACTCGCTACATTTCTGCAACTAGATCGCGCTAATGTAAGTAGCGACTTAAACAAACTTGTAAAAGATAAACGTTTATTAAAAACAAATACGCGTCCTGTTCGTTTTTATATCGAAACGAACACTTCGTTGGAAACGCATTCAAAAGAAGTAACTTCATTAGATACATTTGCAATTGAAAATACGAGCCTTAAAATCGCAATTGAAAAAGCGAAAGCTTCTATTCTCTACCCTCCAAACGGTATGCATACTTTACTACTAGGAGAAACAGGGGTCGGAAAGTCTATGTTTGCTTCTTTAATGCACGAATATGCAATTGAAGTTGAACAGCTTCCCAAAAATGCACCATTTATTGTCTTTAACTGTGCTGATTACGCAAACAATCCACAACTACTACTCGGACAGTTATTTGGGATTAAAAAAGGAGCTTACACAGGTGCGAGTGATCAAAAAGGATTAATTGAAAAAGCTCATGAAGGAATTCTCTTCTTAGATGAAGTACATCGTCTGCCTCCAGAAGGCCAAGAAATGCTTTTCACCTTTATTGACCGCGGAGTATACCGCCGCCTTGGAGAAACAGAGAACGAGCGTAAAGCACAAGTATTAATCATTACTGCAACAACAGAAGAACCAAATTCATTTTTATTAAAAACATTTACAAGACGTATACCGATGACTGTTACGCTGCCACCACTTCGTGAGCGTACACATAAAGAGCGCTTTGCTTTACTACAGCTATTTTTCACAAATGAAGCAATTCGTCTGCGAAAAGAAATTCATGTTAGCCCAAATGCAATGCGTGCTTTCGTCTTTTATAATTGTCCCAATAACATCGGTCAATTAAAAACGGATGTACAAATCGCCTGTGCGAAAGCCTATTCTGACTTCGTGACAAAGAAACGTGATTCTGTCTATGTTTCAAGTACAGACTTACCTTGGTATATGAAAGAAGGGCTGTTCATTGAAAGAAAGAGCCGTCACTTATACCAAATACCAAATGAAACATTTGTATTTACAGGTGATGAAGGTTGGAGTAATCATAAAACAGAAGATGAAAAACGCTCTTCTATTTATGATTATATTGATTATAAATACGAAGAACTTCAAGCACGTGGTATTGAAGAGGAAGAATTAGAATTACTAATAGAAAATGATGTTCAGAGCTTTTTCGTACAATATTTTAACCAAATATCAAAAAAAACAAGCCATGAAAATGTTTTTAAAATTGTGGATCGTAATATCGTTTCCGTATGTGAAAAAATAGCGGAACTTGCGGAAAAGCATTTATCTAAGACATTTGATGAAAAAGTATTTCTCGCTTTAAGCTTACATGTACAGACAACTCTACAACGTTTACAAAGTGGAAAACAAATACATCACCCGCAATTAAATCAAATTCGTACGAAATATAAAGAAGCCTTTTCCGTCGCTATGCAAGGCATTCAACTACTGGAAGAAGAATTACAAATAACAATGCCTATTGATGAAGCTGGCTTTTTAACAATGTTCTTCGTTGTTGATCCAATTCCTGCCTCACAAACAGAAGTAAAAGTATTAATATTAGCACACGGTAATGGCATCGCAACTGAAATGGCAAACGTTGCAAACGAACTTCTCGGCATTGAGGAAGTAACCGGTATTGATATGCCGTTACACGAATCACCGAAAGATTTTTTAGAGCGTGTAAAAGTGTATATGAAAACACTACAAAATGTAAATGGGCTTCTCTTACTTGTTGATATGGGGTCACTTGCTTATATCGGTGACATATTAGAAACGGAGTTCAAAATTCCTGTACGTGTTCTCTCGATGACGAGCACACCACATGCACTAGAAGCAGCTCGAAAGGCTCAGCTCGGTTATTCATTAGATGCGCTATATGAAACAGTAAAAAATTTAACACCGTTTTACTTAAACGTACAAGAAGAAAAGAAAAAACCTCTCTCTCCAATGAAATCTGTTATTTTAACAGCTTGTTTAACTGGTGAAGGAAGTGCTTTAGCTATTCAAAAAATGTTAGAAAACTATTTAAGATTTGATAAAGACTTAATTGAAATTATTCCGATTAGTATCGTCCATGAAAAAGATTTAACGAAAATGATTGAGAACATAAAAAAAGAGCGTAACATCATTTGTATCGTCACGAATTTTGATGTGCAAGTACCATGCTTAACATATCATTTCCAAGACATCGTAAACTACACAGCAATTCAGCCCATTCAAGAATTAATTACGTATGAAGAAACATATGCAAAAATGGCGGATATTCTTGAACAACAAATGCAGCGTAACGATGGGGCATTACTGATCAAAACAATTCGTTACGCATTAAATACAATTCAAGAATTAATTTCCTTACAGCTAACTCCTGATAGCTTAATGGGTGTTATTCTGCATATGAGCTGTATGGTTGACCGTCTTCAAAAAGGAGAAAGCCTTCTTCCTCATCCTGATAAAGAGAAAAGAAGACAAGATGAATACTGGATGTATATGAAAGTAAAAAAAGCATTGCAACCAATTGAAAATACATTTGAAATACAAATACCAGATGACGAAGTATTTTACGTTATGGACTTCTTTATTAAAAATCAACCTGTGAAAAATTAATCGAGGCAGTTTTTAAATATATCGACCGTAACGCAAGTTATATCGGCGTAACTCAGATTATATCAGCGATTTTCAAAATATATCGATTTACCGACAATAATCGCTAAAACTAGCACCTTATATAATGAGAAAAGGCTGTTCCAACATATGGACAGCCTTTTCCTCTATTTCTTTACTTTTCTAACTCGCCCTCTTATTTCTCCTCTTTTTTGTGATTTCGTATGGACATTAACATATACGTTTGCTTGAATAATTTCTTGAAGTAAATGTACAAATGATTTCCCTTGTAAAGGTCCCTCAAAATCCTCCACATTCACTACACCAGTAATGCTTCCCTCGTTCAAGCTAATACCTTGCTCCAGTGGACCATACAAATATAAAACAACAGGACCGATTTGAGTAGACTTCCCTAAATGAATTTGACACGATGTAACCTTTTCTATATTTTTTAGTATGACTCTGTAATGCAATTTCGTTAAATCATCACTAAAAATAAACTCTGCTACCCCAAAAGCTTCTGTATTTACAGGAGGCACTTCCCTCTTACCTGTTAACCTGGCAAAGAAATGTGTTGTCATAAGGCATTCTCCTTATATAAATTTCCCAGCACTACTTCTACTACTTTATGGTTTAGACATAATCATTTATGACTTTTTCAATTTTAATTACAAAGAAAAGATTCACAAAATCTTTACATTGAAATTGTTCCTTTAGATTTACAGTCTCTTGTATAATGCACATAGAAAAAACATTCTGGGGGGTTCCATTGAAAACTAACAAATACACTTTTCAAATATTATTAGAGATTTTTCTCGTCTCATTTAAATTAGGACTTACTTCATTCGGCGGTCCTGTCGCTCACCTTGGTTATTTCCACCACGAATACGTGCAAAAAAGAAAATGGATGGATGAAAAAAGTTATGGAGACTTAGTAGCACTGTGTCAATTCCTTCCTGGACCCGCTAGCAGTCAAGTCGGTATGGGAGTTGGATTATTAAGGGGCGGGCTTTTAGGAGCAATTATCTCTTGGATTGGTTTCACCCTTCCATCTGTTCTCGTTTTAGTCTTTTTTGCTTCATTCCTTACTCAATTCGAAATTGGAAGTACAGGATGGATTCATGGACTCAAACTTGTAGCAGTCGCAATTGTCGCTCATGCAATATGGGGAATGGCGCAAAAGTTAACACCAGATCGAAACCGCGCGACGATTGCTATTGTAACTGCTGCAATCGCCTTATTATGGCCAAGTAGTTGGACACAAGTCATCCTCATTTTAATATGTGGATTTATCGGCTGGTTTTTATATCGCAACCAACCAATTAACCAATCTCAACATATAAAAGTACCTATTTCAAAAAAGATAGCAGTTTCTTGTCTCGTCTTATTCTTTGGACTATTACTACTGCTACCAATATTAAGACCGTTCTCTTATTACATCGCTTTATTTGATAGTTTCTATCGCTCTGGCGCACTTGTATTTGGAGGAGGACACGTCGTGCTGCCCCTTCTTGAAGGTGAGTTCGTACAAAACGGCATGATGACGAAAGAACAGTTCCTAGCTGGATACGGATTAACACAAGCAGTACCAGGACCATTATTTACATTCGCCTCTTATATAGGAGCAGTGTTAAACGGGACGCTTGGGGCAATACTCGCAACAATTGCGATCTTCCTCCCTGCTTTCTTACTCGTTATTGGTGTTTTACCATTTTGGAACAGCGTGAGAAAAATATCATTCATACAAGGCGCACTACTTGGTGTTAACGCCGCTGTTGTTGGTATTTTAATTGCCGCTTTTTATGATCCTATTTGGACAAGCACAATTATGAATGCTGTAGATTTTGTTTTTGCGTCTCTTCTATTTTGCTTGCTCGCTTTTTGGAAAACACCACCTTGGGTTATCGTTATACTGGGAGCCTTTGGCGGATATGCTCTATCCATTTTATAAATAAAAAACGACGGCATGATGTAGCCGTCGTTTTTCTATTAAAACTTCACAAGCTCTATTCCTTCTGGTAATTCGCTCTCTGTTAAAATACGCAATTCCTTCACACGATCCATTACGTAAGAAGAACGCTTCACAAGCTCTGGATCAATATAAGCTGGATGAACCATAATTTCTACCGTTTGTTCACCTTGTACTCTTTCTTTTAACTTCACAAAGTAATCTTCCGTCACACCATCCGCATAAAAGTCACTGTAAAACACATCAGAAAATGGATGCACCGCTCTATCTTCCTCACAACGACGAATCGGAACATTATATTTAGCCGCTAATCTCTCAAGAACATCATGTAAAATCGGTAAACCATGCACATGATGATGACTATCTAAATGAGTTGGTGTTAATCCGTAAGATAAAAACTTCTCAATTTGAGCAGTCCATTCTCTCTCAACTTCTTCTGGATTTATATTCCCTTCCCTTACAACACTTTGTTTATGAAACGATCCGTCGCTACCTACAAGTGATGGTACGTCTCCAAGAAGTGGTTCCCCTGCTGTTAATACGAGATGTACGCCTACTCCGAGTAGGTTGTACTCTTTCGCTAAGCGTACCGCATGCTCTGTTCCTGGCATATTCATCATCATCGTCGTTGAATTTACAAGTCCATTTATATGCCCATCAATAATGCCGTAATTTGTACCCTCTGTAAGACCGAAATCATCTGCATTTACAATTAACTTAATCATCATAATACCTCCTAATAGAATAAAAAAAGCGGGCTAAATAGCGCCGCTTTTACTTCTCTACCTTTTTAAAGAACTGTGGAAGATACTCTTTATGTGCTTCCAACATTTCATCTAAAATTTGTTTTGCAACTTTATCTGATGGTACAAGTGGATTGATTGTCATAGCAAGCAGCGCCTTATGATAATCCCCTGTAACAGCAGCTTCAATTGTTGTGCGCTCGAATGATTTAATTTGTTGTACTAAACCGCGAACTGGTACTGGAAGATCTCCAACTGCAATTGGTTTTGGACCTTCTTTCGTAATAATACAGTTCACTTCAACAGCTGAATCATGTGGTAAGCTTGCAATTGTTCCGTTGTTTCGTGTATTAACAGGCTGGATATCACCTTTATTATTGTAAATAGACGTAATTAAACTACATGCTGCGTCACTATAATAAGCGCCGCCACGTTTTTCTAATTGTGGTGGTTTAATATCTAAGTTCGGGTCTTTATATAACTCGAATAAATCATTTTCTAATTGTTTTACTACTTCTGCACGTGTACCTTTTTCAACAGAAGCTTCTTTTTCTTCTTCTAACATTTCACGTGTTTTGTAGTAGTAACGATGGTATGGACATGGAATCGCACGAAGTCCTCGAATAAAGTCTGGTTCCCAGTTAAGCGCTGCGATATTTTCCATCGTAATTTGCTTTTCTGGATCTGTTACAAGCTCTAACACACGGTCCATTACACTTACGCCATCTAAGTATACATCTAGTCCGTATACCATATGATTTAAACCTGCGAAATCAACGTGGACACGACTCGCATCTACTTCAAGTAATCTTGCAAGACCCATGCGGATTCCGATTGGAACGTTACATAGACCAACTACTCTTTGAATATTTGTATAACGAAGAACTGCCTCTGTTACCATACCAGCTGGATTTGCAAAGTTAATTAACCATGCATTTGGACAGAGCTCCTCCATGTCTTTACAAATATCTAGAATAACAGGAATCGTTCTCAACGCTTTGAATAAACCACCAGGACCATTTGTTTCCTGACCGATTACATCATATTTTAATGGGATTGCTTCATCTTTTGCACGTGCTTCTAATAAACCAACACGAAGTTGTGTTGTTACGAAGTCAGCATCTTTTAATGCCTCACGGCGATCAAGTGTTAAATGTATCTCAATTGGTAAACCTGATTTTTTCACCATACGTTTCGCTAAGTTACCAACGATTTCTAACTTTTCTTTTCCTGCCTCAATATCTACTAACCAAATTTCACGAACAGGAAGCTCATCATAACGTTTAATAAATCCTTCAATTAACTCTGGTGTATAACTAGATCCACCGCCGATTGTAGCAATTTTAATTCCAGTCATGCTTTATTCCCCTTTCGCTTCAAGCTTTTTATAAAGATCAATAAACTCTGCTGCTAATTCTTTCACTGTAATCGCATTCATTAAATGATCTTGTGCGTGAATTAAAAGAACACTAATCTCTGTTTTTTCTCCTCTTGCTTCTGATTGTATGAGCTCTGTTTGGAAATGATGCGCTTCATTAATCGCTTCTTTCGCCTTTACCATCGCTTCATCTGCTTCTGCCATTTTCCCCTGTTTGGCAAATTGAAGTGCCTCCATCGCAAAGCTTCGTGCATTACCACTATTTAAAATCAATTGGAATGGAATTTGTTCTGCTGTAGTCATCATAATTACCGCCCTCTCTATAAGGTTCAACCGATTTAAATACCCCTTCAGTTTGAACATGTCTATTAAAGTATGAATTTATTAATGATAGTTTAGTGTTCATATAGATGTTTTTCATCTTTTTGAACATGATATAAAGGTAATTGTTCTCACAGACACCGTTGTCTGTGAGAACAATCTCTATGTTACATAGGTACAGAGTTGTTGTTTCCTTGCGCTGCTTCTTTTTCAGTACGAACAACTGAACGGTCACATAATACAACGAATGGATAATAGATTACCATCGCAATTACAAAGTTGAATAACTGTAGAATTGCACCTGAAAGATGTCCACCTGTTACAAGATAACCACTAATAATTGGTGGTGTTGCCCATGGGATCATCGCAACTGTTTTTGGTACCCAGCCAATAGATATAGCTGTATAAGAAGTAATTACTAATACAATTGGTGTTATGATAAACGGTAAGAATAACACTGGATTTAAAATAATTGGTGTACCAAATATTACCGGTTCATTAATATTGAATGCACCTGGTCCAATTGATAAGCGAGATACACCGCGTAACTGTGCACTTTTTGCTACAAGTAATACCACTACCAAGAATGCTAATGTTGCACCAGAACCACCAAGATATACGAAAGTATCAAAGAATGGTTTTGTAATAATGTTTGGAACATCAAATGCAGATGTACCACCTTGGAATAACTTCATGTTTTTCTCTAATGCCGGTAAATATAATGGCTCAATAATACCACCAACGATATTTGGACCATGTAAGCCGAAGAACCAAAGAAGATGAACAAGGAGTACAATGACAATTGCACTTGGTAATGTCCCTGCTAAACTTTGTAGTGGTGATTGAATCGTATTAAAGATAAATTCATGAACACTTGT
>NZ_JAKUDW010000104.1:0-17811 GCF_022662595.1 Bacillus cereus group sp. BfR-BA-01524
ATAACACAACAATTGATCCAAAAGCTCTTAAAGATGGTGAATACAGCATTGGCTTTAAAGTGTTAAAAGATCAAACAGATGAAATCTCAATGATGAACACATACACAAAAAGCCCAGGTGTATTAAAAGTAAAAGATGGTAAGAAATACGTATCGTTTACATTAACAAATAGTACATGGATTACGAAATTTGAATTTGAGAAGAATGGTTCTTTCGTTAATGCAAAAGTGTTAAGTGAAAATAAAGAACAAAATACAAGAGTAGTAGAAGTAGAAGTAAACGATTTGTCTAAAAAATTAAATGCAAAAGTAAAAGTAGATATTGATTCAATGAATTATCACCATTTCTACGATGTTCAATTTGTATTTGATCAAGACAGTATTAAAGCTTTAGGGAACCAAGGTGGAAACGACAACCAAGGTGGAAACGACAACCAAGGAGGAAACGACAACCAAGGAGGAAACGACAACCAGGGTGGAAATGACAACCAGGGTGGAAATAATAACCCGAAAGTAATAGTTGATCCGAAAAATTTAGTAGATGGCCAATATGATATTACATTTAAAGTATTAAAAGATAAAACAGATGAGATTTCAAAGATGCATGACTATGTTGTAAATCCAGCGAAATTAATCGTAAAAGATGGTAAAAAATACATTGAGATGACGCTGAAAAATAGTGCGTGGATTACGAAATTCCAAACGGAAAACAAGGAACTATTCGCTGATGCGAAAGTAGTAAGCGAAGATAAAAATGCAAATACGCGAGTAGTACAGTTTGAAGTAGAAGATCTATTTAAAAAATTAAACGCAAAAGTAAAGGTAGACATCGATGAGATGAACTACCATCATTTCTACGATGTACAAATTCAATTTGATACAAATAATATCGGCGCGTTAGGAACTATTAAAGAGGAACCGAAAAATGAACCGAAAAATCCAGTGACTACACCGAAAGTAGATAATGTAAAAACAGTAGGTACTCCTGATTTTAACCGAAATGCAGATGGTCAGAAGAAAAAAGAAGATACAAAAAATGATTCAAAAAAAGAGAAAAACTCAAAAACTGCAGATACAGCACAACTTGGTTTATACATGGTGTTACTGCTAGGTTCACTTGCTTTACTAGTCCGTAAATATAGAGCAGGTAGATTGTAATTTTTGGAGTCTTGATGCATGTTCGCGTGCATCAAGACTTGTTTCATATTGTATGGAAGGGAGTGGTGATTGAGAGTGAAGAAAATCGTAAGTGTACTAATGGCTATCATTTTGTTAATGAGTATAGCCGGGTGCTCATCACCAAAAAAAGAAACAGCAAAGCAGGTAAAGAGTGAGAGTAAAGAGCGCGTTGTTGCAACAACAGTGGCTGTTACTGAAATTATGGATGCGTTAGAAGTAGATTTAGTCGGCGTTCCAACAAGTTCTAAAACTTTACCGAAGCGATATAAAGGTTTACCTGAAGTTGGGAATCCAATGAGTCCAGATATGGAAAAGGTAAAGTCATTAAAGCCTTCAGAAGTGTTATCTGTGACAACACTTGAATATGAATTAAAGCCAGTTTTTGATGGTGTGGGTATGAAAGCAAACTTTTTAGATTTAACGAGTTTAAAAAATATGCAAAGTTCTATTAGCGATTTAGGTAAGAAATATGGACGTGAAAAACAAGCTGAAGCAGTGGTAACTAAGTTAGATAAAAAGGTTGCTAGCATTCAAAAGGAAGTAAAAGGAAAGAAAGAACCGACAGTGCTTATTTTATTAGGTGTGCCGGGCAGTTATTTAGTAGCAACAGAGCATTCTTATATTGGAGATTTAGTGAAACAACTAGGTGGTAAAAATATTGTGCAAGGTGAACAAGTAGAATATTTAGCTTCTAATACAGAGTATTTAAAGAAAGCTGATCCAGATATTATTTTACGAGCAGCTCATGGTATGCCTGATGAAGTTGTAAAAATGTTTGATAAAGAATTTAAAACAAATGACATTTGGAAACACTTTGCTGCGGTTAAAAATAACCGTGTTTACGATTTAGAAGAGCGTTTATTTGGAACGACAGGAAATTTAGCAGCAATTGAAGCGTTAGATGAATTGAAAAAAATGATGTATCCGTGATGCATTTTAATATAAAGGAAGAGTAGAATGAATAAAAAAACTTGGAGTTTCCTCATTGTTACTGCATTGCTCATTGTTATGACATCATTGTCAGCGATGAAAGGGAGTTTAGAAGTAGGTATTGTTGAACTTATACAAGGGATATTTACAAGTGGAAATGAAGAGGTTGAAGTCATTAAAGATTTACGTTTCCCGCGTATTATTATTGCGTTGTTCACTGGAGCGGCTCTTGCTGTTTCAGGGGTGCTTTTTCAAGCTGTTATGAAGAATCCACTCGCTGATGCTGGGGTAATCGGTATATCTTCAGGAGCTAGTTTTATGACACTCGTTATTATTACGTTGTTCCCGCAATTCTTTTTCTGGACACCCGTATTCGCCTTTTTAGGTGGTGCGTTTGCGTGTTATCTCGTTTATTCGTTTTCATGGAAGTCAGGGTTAAGCCCGCTTCGCATTATTTTAATTGGTATTGCCATTAATGCGATGTTTACTGGATTAAATGAATCATTCGTTACAATTTGTGGGTATTTTATTAAGAGTATTAAGCAAACGACGACTTCTAACATAACAATGAAGACGTGGGGCGATGTAGAAATAATGGTGACTTATGGAACGGTTGGTCTTATTCTTGCTCTGTTCGTAGGAGCTTGGTGTAACTTATTATCGCTACAAGATAAGACTGCGAAAAACTTAGGTTTGCACGTGACGAGAGTTCGCCTTATTATTTCTGCCATTGCAGTACTCTTAGCGGCAGTATCAACAGCGATTGCAGGTGTTATTGCTTTTGTAGGATTACTAGTTCCGCATATTTCAAGACAATTAGTCGGTTCAGACCATAAAGTATTAATTCCATTTTCTGCTCTTGCAGGGGCGTTATTAATTTTGACGGCAGATACGATTGGAAGGTTAATTGTGCCACCTAACGAAATTCCAGCAGCAACAATTATGGCGGTTATTGGTGGTCCATTCTTAATATTCTTACTTAGAAAGAGTGATAAAGTTCATGGAAATTAAAAATGTAACCTTTTCATACGATAACGTAACAAATCGTTTAAAGTCTGTTAGTAGTGAAATAGAAATTGGGAAAATTACAACAATCATTGGCCCGAATGGATGCGGGAAATCAACATTACTTAGTGTCATGTCTAGAAATCACGTTCCTAGCAGTGGAGAAGTAATACTTGATGGGAAAGCGATTAGTGAATATAAACCGAAAGAGTTTGCTAGAAAGCTAGCAGTTGTCCATCAACAAAATGAGGCTCCAGCAGATATTACAGTGGAAAAGCTAATAAGCTTTGGGCGTATGCCATATAAAAATATTTTCTCTCCGCAAACAGATGAAGATAGAGAAGCGATAGAGCGCGCACTAGTATGTACGAATTTACAAAGTAAGCGTGATAAGCCAATCTATGCTTTATCTGGTGGAGAGAGGCAGCGAGTTTGGATCGCAATGACATTAGCTCAAAATACACCAATGCTTTTCTTAGATGAACCGACAACATATTTAGATATTTACTATCAGCTAGAAATATTAGAGTTAGTGAAAGAGTTAAATGAAGTGTATGGACTAACGATTGTAATGGTATTACATGATATTAATCAAGCCATTCGTTATAGCGACTATATTATCGTTATGAAAGATGGAGAGATCATTACGAAAGGTAATCCTAATGATGTAATAACAGAAGAAATGGTTAAAGCAATATATGGTGTAGATGTCATTGTAAAGCAGGATGAAGATACCGGATTGTACATGGTACCTATGGGAATCTAAAGGCTGAGCATAATCCGTTTTGAGGTGATAATTTGAATAGCAAGAAAGGACGGAAAAAGAATTCTTTTTTTCAACGCATACTTACAATTGCGTTTTTAGGAATCTTTTTCTATTCAATGTATGAGTTGGGCGGGATTTTCATGGATTATTATGAAAATCGTAAAGTAATGGCTGAGGCACAACATATTTATAAAAGAAGTCCAATGGAAGAAAAATCGGAAGACGGAGAGGTACGTAAACAGTTTCAGGATCTCCAGAAAATTAATCCAGAGATAGTCGGATGGATTACGATGGATGATACACAAATTAATTATCCAATCGTTCAAGCAAAAGATAATGATTACTATTTATTTCGTAATTATAAAGGTGAAGATATGAGAGCGGGAAGCATTTTTATGGACCATCGTAATGATGTGAAATCTCAAAATCGAAATACGATTTTATATGGTCATCGTATGAAAGACGGTTCTATGTTTGGTAGTTTAAAAAAGATGTTGGACGAAGACTTTTTCATGTCCCATCGTAAATTATATTACGATACATTATTTGAAGGATACGACGTTGAAGTTTTTTCAGTATACACGACAACAACGGACTTTTATTACATTGAAACGGATTTTGAAAATGATGCAGCATATACATCGTTCTTAAAGGAAATCCAAGAAAAATCACTGTACAAAACGGATACGGAATTGACGGCTAATGATGAAATTGTAACACTTTCTACTTGTGACTATGCGCTTGATCCAGAGGCTGGAAGGCTAGTTGTACACGCAAAATTAGTAAAAAGAAATTAAAGAAAAAAGTATAGAATATGAGAAGTGATAGATAACGCTTCTCATATTCTATACTTTAAAAAAGAACTGTTTTTACTGTGCTGCAGCCATTGGTATACGTACAACTTTTACATCATAGTAAGCAATTTTATTATCAAGAATATATTCTGGCATCCCGCCTTGATGTGAGTGAGCATCTTTAAATGCGGCGCTCTTTGTCCAACCCTGGAAATCTTCTTTTGCATTCCAGCGAGTGCTAATTGTTACTTCATCATAATCAACTGTATTTTGCGTTAAAAGAACTTCTAGACCTAAAAAGCCTGGCATCGTTTCAACTTTACCTACTTTATTAAAACGCTCAATTAATTTATGTCCATTTCCCTTTGTAATTTTAGCTGTATTTGTAACAATAATCATGTTTATTCCTCCTATAAATGTAGCTATATTTTCAAGAACTCATATACATTAAATGATAATGAAAATCATTATCATTGTCAATGGTAAATGTGAAATATATAATTTTTTTCTATTATTTTGGACAGTGAGATTTCCATTTCAAAACGTAGTAAATATGTGGCGGTTAAGTGCGAGAATGAGCGAGTTGTACTAGCGAAGCAATAATATGGTATAGTGAAACGAGGCTGTTTTTTCAGGCTCGTTTTTTAAATGCTTCCTATAGAGAAAGCATGCAAATGGAAAGGAAGTTATTATATGCGATCAGAAGTAACTATAAAAATAAAACCGAAATTTATAAAAGAAATTAAAAGTGGATATCCACTTATTTTAAAAGATGCAATTCAAAATTTAAACGATGTTCGTGAAGAAGGGACAATCATCAAAGTAGTAGATGAGAAGAACAACTTTGTCGGAAAAGGTTATTACGGAAAACAAAATAAAGGATACGGCTGGATTTTAACGAGAAAAGAGAGTGAACAAATTAATCAACCTTTCTTTGAAAGTAAAATCAAATCAGCCTTACATAAACGAAAACAATTTTATAAATCAAGTGATACGACAGCATTCCGTGTGGTGAATGGTGAAGGTGATGGTCTTGGCGGATTAATTATCGATTATTATGACGGCTACTACGTAGTAAGTTGGTATAGTGAAGGGATTTACACTTTCAGAGATGAGATTATAGCAGCTCTTCAAAAAGTAGCAAACTTTAAAGGCATTTATGAGAAAAAGCGTTTTGATACGAAAGGGAAATACATTGAAGGTGATGATTTCGTAGCAGGAGAGCGCGGTGAGTTTCCACTTATCGTAAAAGAGAACGGTGTGAACTTCGCTGTTTATTTAAACGACGGGGCAATGGTTGGTGTATTTTTAGATCAACGTAACGTTCGAAAACAAATTCGTGATAAATATGCAAAGGGAAGAACAGTGTTAAATATGTTCTCTTATACAGGTGCTTTCTCTGTATTTGCAGCGCTTGGCGGAGCGAGTAAAACGACGAGTGTTGACCTTGCAAATCGTAGTTTAAGTAAAACAATTGAGCAGTTTAGCGTCAATGAAGTTGATTATGAAGCACAAGATATTATTGTAGAAGATGTATTTCTTTACTTCAAATATGCAGCTAAGAAAAAGATGAAATTTGATATGGTCGTACTTGATCCTCCAAGCTTCGCCCGATCAAAAAAATATACATTTAGTGCAGCAAAAGATTATAAAAATTTATTAAAAGAAACAATTGCTATTACAGAAAATAACGGTATTATCGTTGCTTCTACAAATTGTAGCGCATTCGATATGAAAAAGTTTAAAGGCTTTATCGATACAGCCTTTAAAGAAATGAATGGCAAATATAAAATATTAGAAGAACATTCTTTACCAGAAGATTTCCGTACCATTGATCAATTTAAAGAAGGAGACTACTTAAAAGTAGTTTTCATCGAGAAAATTAAAGGTTAATAAAGAAAAGGAGCTCGAGTTTACTTGAGCTCCTTTTCTTATTGAACGATATTTTGTACTCTACCGACTTGCCCGTCCTGCAATCGCACTTTAATGCCATGCGGATGGGAAGGGGATTTTGTTAAAATATCTTTTACAATTCCACGTGTTAATTTGCCGGTGCGTTGATCTTGTTTTAATACAATATCAACTTCAAGGCCGGGTGCGATATTAGAACGTTTTTGTCCGTTCATTTATACACCTGTACGTCTACGTTGGTTGTTTGTTTTCTTCGTTTGTTGGTTTTGTAATTTTTTTGTTTCTTGGCTTTGGTTTTTGGCATTCTGACCATTACCGTTACCTTGCTTTTTCTTTGCAAGTTGTTCGCGCATTAAATCAGCTAAGCTTACTTTTTTGTTTTCTGACATGATAAGTCTCCTTTATATAAAGTTAATTATGAACTATCGTAGTAAATTTCATCATATCATTGTTATGGAAGGAAGGGAAGTTGGTTTGAAAATTCATATTATTCTTCACAGTGTTCATTCGTTACGATACAATTAGCATGTTAATGTTTGTAAAAAGGGGATAGACATATGTCACATCATATTTTATTAGTGGAAGATGATATTTCAATTCAAGAGATGGTGGAAAAGTATTTAATAAAAGAGGGCTTTCAAGTTACAATCGCGTCTGATGGAGAGGAAGGCGTGAACACATATTTAAAAGGTTCATTTGATTTGATTATCCTCGACATTATGATGCCGAAGCTAGATGGATTAGAGGTTGTACGTATTATTCGTGAAAAAAGTGCAGTTCCGATTTTAATGATGTCAGCAAAAGATACAGATGTTGATAAAGCTGTCGGATTAGGACTTGGAGCAGATGATTACATTTGTAAGCCGTTTTCTATGATTGAATTGGCTGCACGTGTAAAAGCAGGTATTCGGAGGTCTACGAAATACTCGGCTACAGAAACTATAGAAAAAATGATTCAAATTGGTGATTTAACAATTGATGCAATTAATTTTACTGTAGAAAAAAACGGGAAGCCTCTCAAACTTACTTTAAAAGAATTTGAGATTTTAAAGCTATTCGTAAAGAACCAAAATCGAGTATTTACAAAAGCGCAAATATATACGTTAGTTTGGAATGAAGAGTATTACGGTGACGATAACGTTATTAATGTTCATATGAGAAGATTGCGTGAGAAAATCGAAAGTGACCCATCTAATCCAGAATATATTAAAACGTTATGGGGCATCGGCTATAAGCTGGAAGTAATGTAATATGATCAATTTGTTAATAGGTATTATTTTTATATTGTTATGTGTTATTTATATGCAATATAAAATGAGAAAAAATAGTAGTGAAAATTTACGATACACATATGAAAAGTTAGAAAGTATTGTAAATGACAAAACAGGCGAGACGTTACTCGTTATGACAGATGATCTAGAATTGCAAAAATTATTAGTGGCAATTAATCAATTATTAGATGCAAAACAGAAAACGAATGCAGATCATGCAAAAGTAGAAATTTCGATGAGAAAAATGCTTTCAAATATTTCGCATGACTTGAAAACACCACTAACAGTTATTCTTGGATATACAGAAATGTTAAATAAGGATAAAACGATAAATAAAGAAGAACAACAAATATTACTTGAAAAAGTGCATACGAAAACACTAGAAGTGATGGAGTTAATTCATAAGTTTTTTGACTTGGCAAAATTAGAATCTGGTGACAAAGCAATTGAAATGACAAAAGTAAATATGAATGAAGTTTGCCGCGAGAAGATTTTATCTTTTTATGATTTAGTGACGACGAAAGGTTTTCAGGTTCATATTGATATACCAGAAAGAAATATATACGCACTTGGAAATGTAGAAGTATTAGGTAGGGTATTGAATAATTTAATATCAAATGCGATTACATATGGAGACGATGGAAAGGCACTTGGTATGACGTTAAGAGATGATGACACGAGTGTGTATATAGACGTATGGGATAAAGGAAAAGGGATTGATGAATCTCATATTGATAAAGTATTTGAGCGTATGTACACACTTGAAGATTCAAGAAATAGATTGTACCAAGGAAGCGGTCTAGGATTAACGATCACGAAACGGCTTGTGGAAGCGATGGACGGAAAAATTCACCTTTCTAGTAAACCGTATGAAAAAACAATTTTTACAATTGTATTAACAAAGATGCAGTTTTAGCTTGTAGAGCAGTAGATTCTACAAGCTTTTTTTCAGCGTAAGGAATTTGTAAGAAACGGGTAAGAAAAAAGAGATTTCCGTTGTCTATTATAGAAATATAGAGTATTGCGAAAGGGGAAAGTAACATGACATATATATTAAAAATAAATCAGTTAACGAAAGTGTTTAAAGGGAAAGAAGTTATTTCCAGTGTTAACATGCATGTGAAAAAAGGAGAAATTTACGGTTTTTTAGGACCAAACGGTGCTGGTAAAACAACGATTATGAAAATGATTACAAATTTAATAAAACCGACGAGTGGTGATATTGAAATCTTCGGTGAGAAATTAACAGATACATCTTATGAAGTATTAAAAAGAATGGGGACAATTATTGAATACCCAATCTTTTATGATAAATTAACGGCGAAAGAAAACTTAGACCTGCATTGTGAATATATGGGCTACTACGATAAAAATGCAATTGACCATGCTTTACATTTAGTGAAACTACAAGGGATAGATAATAAAAAAGTAAAAGATTTTTCATTAGGAATGAAACAACGACTCGGTATTGCAAGGGCAATCGTGACAAAGCCAGAATTGCTCATTTTAGATGAACCAATTAACGGTTTAGATCCAATTGGTATTAAAGAGTTACGAGAGTTATTTAAAATGCTCTGCAAAGAATATGGCATTACATTATTAGTTTCTAGTCATATTTTAGGTGAGATGGAACTAATGGCGGATACAATTGGTGTGATTCAAAATGGAAAACTAATAAAAGAAGTTTCAATGAAGAGTATTAACGGAAAACAAACAGAGTATATTGAAATTACTGTTCCTGATGTGAAACGTGCAGCTTATATTTTAGACGATAAACTTGGTATAAAAAATTACAAAATAATGAGCGGAAACATGATTCGGGTTTATGAAGTGGCGGTGACACAGCAAGCCATTTCAAAAGCACTTATTATGAACGATGTGGAAATTGAAAGTATTAATAAGAAACATAGTTCCTTAGAAGAATATTTCTTAAATGTAATGGATGGAGAAGGTATTCATGCTTAATGGACTGTGGCTGAACCTGGTAAGTGGATTTATCGTAATGCTAATAAGTGGAATTTTATATTATAGAAAACCAGAGCGGAAATGGTTGTTAATTCTACTAGTGATAGGAACGTTAAGCTGCGTTACTGCTGGAATTAGAATGTTAGCAGCATAAAGACAGTTATATAAAGAATGGAGGAGTGGTTTGTATGCTTAGATTAATGAAGCTCGAATGGAAGAAACATAAATTATCTAGTTACTTTAAAGGGGTAGCAATTTGTATTATAGCAATTTTCGCTGCAGTAAGCCTTATGGCGTGGGGAATTAAAGCCGAGGGGGACGTGCTCTTCTTTGATTTCACGCAACAAATGGTTTTAATAAACACTTTTATTAGGATAACATTCATTATTTTTAGTTCGGTCATTTTATCACGTTTAGTAATTGATGAGTATAAGAACAAAACAATGCAACTACTATTTATGTACCCATTGCAACGAAAAATGCTAATGAGAGCGAAATTAACAATTGTTTTTTGTTTTTGTTTTGTGAGCACGATTATCGCTACTTTCAGTATCAGTTTGCTTGTATATTTTGTGAGTCCAATGATGGGACTGATTGAAACACCAGCTACGATAGGTGAAATAATATCTATCGTTCCAACTACTTTTATAAGTGCATTTATGATATCTGGTATAAGTTTAATTCCTTTATTTTTTGGGATGAGAAAGAAATCGACACCCACAACAATTACTTCTGCAGTAATAATCGGAATGCTAATTAGTAGTAACTTTGGTCCTGGAAACGGTCAAGTAAGTCTATTTAATTTTATAGCTATCCCAATAGTGCTCTGTTTATTAGGAATTTTCATCAGTTATCTTTCATATCGTAAAATCGACAAGATCGATGTGGCGTGAAGCAAGCTTAAAACAACAACGAACTGGGGTATGAATAGTGAAAAAAATGATAGTAATTGCAATATTATTCATTACAATTGCTAGTGTAGTTTTTGGTATTAAGGTATTTCAGGGGAAAGATTTTAAGAAAGAAAAGTCTTTTGAGATAAATAATATAAAAGAAATAGAAGTAGACAATGAAAACTGGAATCTTGAATTTAAAAGTACAGACGCTAATAAAATAGTAATTTCCGCTCAAGGTGAACAAGCAGATAAAGAGATAGATCCCGTCAAAATAGAAAATGATGAAAATAAAATTGTGATTAGGCAAAAACAAAAGGTGCACAGATTTTTTTATGGTTTTACGTTTAGGAAGAAAAATAGTATATCTATAGCTATTCCGAAGAAAGAAATAGATAAAATTGTATTAAATAATAAATCGGGTGATGTGAAAATAAACGATATAGTAGTAAAAAGCATCGTGACAAAAGGAAAATCTGGAGATGGAATGATTACAGGATTATCGGCAGAGAAGGGTGAATTTACATCCGAAAGCGGAGATTTAATGTTAAAAGATAGTTCATTACAAGAAGTAAATATAACTTCCACTACTGGAGATAATTATGTAAAAAATGTAAAAAATGTAAAAAATGAAAATATGAACATCAATTCAACATCTGGGGAAGTATTACTGAAAGATATGACAGAAGGAAAGTCATTATTTGTAGAAACAAAATCAGGGGATATTGGCGTACGGTATAAAGGTGTCCCGGCATCATTGAAGCTTATGGCTAAAAGTAATTCGGCTGACGTAATAGTGGATTTAAAAGGACTTAAGAAAGATAAAAGTACAGAAAAAATAAAAGAAGGAACTATTGGTGATGCAAAAAATGAAGTGAAGATTTTAAGTAAAACAGGGGTCATTTATATTGATTAAGTCTTAGGAGGAGGGAGGACTATTATGCTACGTCTTATGAAGCTAGAACTGAAGAAATTTAAACTTGGCTGGTACGTGAAGAGAGCAGTAATTGCAAATCTTGCTATACTGGCATTATTGATTTTTGTTAGCATCGTTTCTCAAATAGAGGGAGATCTAGAAATAAGAGATCCGCAGGCGATTTTGTTAATGGCTAGTTCAATAGTGAGAGCAACATTTATTATTTTTGGTGCTGTACTAATAGCTAAGTTAATAATTGATGAATATAAAAACAAAACAATATTATTGATGTTTTCTTATCCAATTAATCGAAAGAAAATAATGATTAGTAAGTTGGCTATTACAGCAATATTAACATTCATAACAGTTATTTTATCTAATATTTTTGTAGTGGGAATTTTCATTGGAATAGATAGTTATTTTTCGATTCTTCCTAATTCATTCGCAGTAGATCAATTGATTCAAGAAGGGATAAATCTCGTTCCTTTAGCCATTGCCACTGCTGGAATAAGCTTAATTCCTCTATACTTCGGAATGCGTAAACGTTCAGTGCCAACTACTATTGTTTCGTCTATTATCGTTGTGCTAATCGCAATTAATAACCCACCAATATTTCCTATAGCGACCTTTCTTCCTCTTCAATTCGCATTTGCAGTGATTGGTGTGGCGATTGCTTATTATGGAATTAAAAATATTGAGAGGGAAGATGCATTATAAAGTTTCACATGAAACAAGTTACAGAAAAAGACAAGATATGTAAACATCTTGTCTTTTTTGTCGTTACATTTTAGGAGCTTCCATTCCAGCCGCAGCCCATTCTTCTTTTGCGGGGCCATATACGCCAGGAACTGTTAAGCCAGCTTGTCGCATTAAAACTGTCATTTGTCCGCGGTGGTGATTTTGATGATTAATGAGTGTCATTAAAAATATAGAATTTGGCATAGGGCGACCAAAGAAGTCATTAATAGTAGCTAAGTCTTTATCAGTCCATTTACTTTGAAGTGTTTCAACAAAAGCCGCGTTTACTTTAAGGTATTCATCTGCAATTGTTTTTGCAGAAGTTGGAACAGGATAATCTTTCGATTCTCCTTCAAACTTTAGCCCTGTGCCAGATAGTATAACAGGAATTGCCGTCACGATGTGCCAAGCAACTCTTCCTAAAGTCCAATGTTCAGGTGCAATTTCTTGTGATAAAGATGCATCGGTTAATGAATCAAGCATTTTCTGAGTAGACTCTGCTTCGTATGTCCATGATTGTAAAAAGCCTTCAATTGTTTGGTACATTATTGTTATCCCCCTCTACTTATGTTCATAGATTAAGTTCGAGAAGAAATGACAAGTTCCCTTTATGTTTTAATGATGGTATTTAAAATTTTATATATAAATTTTATGATACTATTGAGTGTATATAGAATTATATTAATTTAGGGGGATATGATGAAAAGATTGATTTTAGGAATCATAATTTTATTTTTAATGGTAGGATGTAGCAATGAAACCTATAAAAAAGCAATGGATCAAGGGAAATTGGCGTTAGCGAGTAAAGAATATGACACGGCAGTAGCATCATTTGAGCTAGCATTAGAAGAGAAAAAGGATGATAAAGAAGCAAAGGTATTAAAAGGCCAAACTACTAAGATGATAAGTTCGATAAAAGAGAGATCGAGTGGAAATATAGAACAAGCAATAGGTTTGTTCCAAGAAGTAGAAAAGATGAAAGATGGTTCCGCAATCCTTCAAAATCAAGCGAAAGAACAAAAAGATTTGCTTATAGAGCATAAAGAGTTAAAAGGTCAATATATAGGTCAATTGGAAAAGGCAGAGAAGTTAAAGAATGATAAAAAGTATGAAGAGGCTAAAGGGATAGTAAATAAAATTTTTAACGATACTGGTCAAAATCAACAATTTATTTCGGAAAATCAACGGGCCCAAGAGCTGAATAAGCAAATCGATGGCTTACTAACTCAACAAGCAGAAGTCAAGAAAAAAGAGGAAGAGTTAAAAAATGAAAAGAAAAAAGAGGCTGATATTGGAAAGTTAAAGGGGTCTTGGATGTCATCAGAAAGTACAGACAGGCCAGTTGGGTTGGAAATAGAATCTATTAATAGTGAGAAAACAGGCGGAGAATTTATGGAACATAATATTTTTGGGAAAGGGACTACTATAGGAGACTTTCGAATATTAAGTGTGGACCAAGGGATTATTTCCATAGAGCTTGTATTTTTAATGGGAGAAAGAAAAAAGAAGGTTGATTTGAAACTTGAGGAGAACACATTAACTGTACATCATGAGTTTATGGGAGGGACTAAATCTGTGAAATTAGTGAGATCAGAGTAATTTATCCCGCTATTCACCTGCAGTAAAATTCCCACCTCAAGATTCGGCTGGAGCAAAGAAGTTAGGTGGGAGATCCACTGCTCATAAAAGCCCGATTGGTGTGGGTTAATAATCAGTGGGGATGAAGAAAACCCAACTGATTAAAGTTTCACTTTATTTAGTATATAAAAAGGAGGCTTCTAAAACGAAGCCTCCTTTTTAATTAACTTTCTTCCCACTCTTCCTCATCAACCATAAGAAATAAGGTGCTCCAAGTACAGCAACGACAAGACCAGAAGGAATTTCTTTCGGATATGCGATTGTACGTCCAAGTAAGTCAGCAACAGAAAGAAGGATTGCTCCAAATAGTGCTGAACAAACGAATAGTCTTTGATGATTCATACCAACAACAATTCTTGCTAAGTGAGGTGCGACAAGGCCTAAAAAGGCAATTGTACCGACAGCAGCGATATTTACTGATGCAAGTAGTGTCGCTAGCACAATTAGAGCAAGACGTGTTTTATTTACTGGTTGCCCAAGTCCAGTTGCTAAATCGTCTCCCAGTACGAGAACGTCAAGTTGTTTTATTAAGAAAAAGATAATGAATACAAGAATTAGAGATGGATATAGAATGATATTTTCTAAGTGATTCCACCCTCTTGCATACGTACTACCAGATAACCATGTTAAAGCAGCGGCAACATTCAAATTGGCTCTAACGATAAAGATTTGAATAATTGCTGAGCCAAGCGCAGAAATACCAATCCCTATTAAAGCGAGAGCTGTTGGACTAAATCCTGATTTCCAAGAGAAGAAGAGGACAATTCCAACTGCAAGTAGTCCGCCAATAAATGCACCAATTGGTAGGAAGAAACCAGGAAGTGCAGGAAAGACATACATAATAGTTAAAGCACCGACACCAGCTCCCGATGAAATACCAATAATAGAAGGATCGGCAAGTGGGTTTCGTAATATACCTTGGAAAACAAGCCCACTTATTGCAAGGCATGCACCAGCAATAGCGGCAACGAGCATTCTTGGTAAACGAAGATTCATCATCATATTTTTGTCAAATTGTGTTAATTGACCTGATATAACATTAGTAATGCTTTCGATATAAGCGTTACTACCGATTGTAACACCAAGAGCAATCGTCACAATACAAAGTGTGATAGATATAATGATTACCTTTTTATAAGAGTAATAGCTGGAGCTAGCTCCAGCTGCATTCGCACCGTTATCATTCATATATTGTTTCGATTTCATCATTCGATAGACTAAGTAAATAAGCCAAGGAGATCCAATCATTGCTGTGACTGCCCCAACAGGAAGTTCTGCACCGGTTGGATCTATTAATCTACCGACAACATCTGCTCCAAGCAATAATACTGCCCCCCATAAGAAAGAAGAGAGAAGAAGAGTAAAGTGTTGACGGTATCCGATAAGGCGCATTAAATGAGGTGCAACTAAGCCGACAAATCCAATTGGTCCAACAACAGTAACAATTACTGCTGTTAAAAAGATTGCAGCAATGAAGGCGATAAGACGTGTTACTGCTGTTTTTTCACCAAGAGAAACAGCAACATCATCACCAAGTAAGAGAATGTTGAGTTTACGAGATATAAATAGTAAAACTAGGAAAGAAATAATGATAAATGGAAAAGCAAATTGAACGCCATCCCAGTTATTTTGAATAAGAGATCCAGCTCCCCATAAAAATAAACCAGCTGTTTCATTTTCATAGAAAAGCTGCATCGTTCCGGTAAAGGCAGAGAGCATTAATGTAACGACCATACCAGCTAATGCCATTCTGAGTGGGGTTCCCTTTTTTCCACCAGAAATACGGTATACAAATAAAGCAGTAATAGCACCGCCGATAAATGTGAACAGAAGAGAATTAATTTGTAAACCTTTCGGTAAGAAAATTGTAGCCGTTACTAGAAAGAAATATGCGCCAGAGTGAATACCCATTGTACTGGATTCAGCAAGTGGATTTTTCGTTAATGTTTGTAAAATAACCCCAGATGCAGCAAGGGCACCTCCAGCTAAAATGGCAATTACGGCTCTAGGTAATCGAAGCATGATTAAAGTTTGATGTTCTAGCGATTGGTTCGGTGAGATAAGAGCATCAATAATCATACTATAGGAAATGTTTGCTTGACCTTGTCCGATATGAATAAAGAAAAGGAGGAGCAAGAGAGCTGCTCCTCCTCCGAATACAAGAATTGCTCGAAGTGTATGTTGTAGGCTATTCATCGCGTAATCACTTCTTCACTGTCATTACATCTGCTACTTGTGTTGCTAAAGATGTTGCAGACTCAGGACCACCGAAAATCCAAGTGTCGCCTTTTAATTTATACATTTTGTTTTCTTTTTTGAACTTTAATTCTTCCCAAGCAGGGTTGCCCTTTAGTTGCGTGTCAAAAATGTTATCTTCATCCGCTACAATGTAAATGAAGTTTGAATCTTGTACACTTTGTAATGATTCTACAGTTGTTTGTTTGAAACCATCTGGCTCAGATTTTCCTGCTTCAAAAGTATTTGTTAAACCTAATTTTTTTGTAACTTGTAAAGCTAAAGAATTGTCAGTTAAGATACGGAATGTTGGTACGTTTTTAGCAGTAAATGCTTGTGCCATTGCGATGTTTTTATCTTTTAAGTCTGCTTTTTCAATTTTTGCTTTTGCATTAGCGAATGCTTTATCCATATCAGCTAATACTTTTTTACCTTCTTCTTCTTTTCCAACTGCTTTTGCAATTTGTTTAAATGTTTCTGTCATTTCAGCGAAGTGATCGTTATTGCTTGTTGATGGATCAAACATAACTGTTGGTGCAATTTGCTCTAATTCATTTTTAATTGCTTTACCACGGAATGAAGCTGTGATAATTAAGTCTGGTTTTAAACGGCTAATTTCTTCTAAGTTTGGTTGTTGACGTGTCCCTACATCTACAACATCTTTACTCGGTTTTGTTTTTGTATTTACCCATTTATTATAATTCTTAATGTCTGCCATCCCTACTGGCTGAACACCAAGTGCTAATAAGTCTTCTGAATATACCCACTCAAGTACAACTACTTTTTTCGCTGGTTTATCTAACTTCGTTTCCCCTTCAGCGTGTTTAATCGTTATAGCTTGACTTTTATTGTCCGCTTTTGTTTCTTTTTTCTCCTCTTTTTGCTGTCCACATCCAACAGCGAATAGAAGAATTACTATGAAAATACTGATAATTCTCTTCATCTTCTGCCCCCAAATTAAGTGTTTTTTGTAACTGGCACCGTAAGTGAAAATGGTTATCAATTACAACAACCAAATCATACTATGAGGATAATTTAAGTGTCAATATTTTTTTAAAATTTTGACTAAAAACAATAAATTATACGGATTTTTATATGTTATAGTCGCTATTTATGAAGAATAAGCCTTTTTACTAAAAAGATTGGCGAATGTGAAAAGTTTAAATGGGAACTTGGCTGTGTACGAAAGTGTAATGTGTATGGTTAATAATCTGTGGAGATGGGGCGAAAGTACAAGCAAAAGGAGTGAGAATCGCATGTAATAATTACTAGAATGTATGGAATAAACCTGTGTTTATCCCTAATAGGTAAAGTATTTCTTTGTTATTTAGATAGATGTTTTCTAACTCGGTGATTGTACTTAAAAGATTGCATGTAAAGGAAGTGATCAACATGTCTTCATGGAGCAATAACGTAAATGGATATTGTGGGTGTAATAATCAAAATGGTGTACATGTTGATTCATGCTGTTTTAGTTGCGATGGGACAGTTCCTAAGGTTGGTCCAACCGGTCCGACGGGGGCAACAGGAGCAACAGGTGCAACGGGTCCAACAGGGGCGACGGGAGCAAC
>NZ_JAKUDW010000105.1:0-17569 GCF_022662595.1 Bacillus cereus group sp. BfR-BA-01524
ATTGCAGATACACTTAATGTTTCACCAGAGATTAATAAGGCAACAAGAGCCCCAATAATTGTGAATGGTAGCGAGAATAAAATTGCGAATGGTGCAAGGGCACCGCCAAATGTAACGACAAGAACGAAGTATACAATGGTAATCGCAGCTAACATCGCTAGGCCAAGTTGCTTGAATGATTCTTGAATATCTTTAGTAACACCGCCCATAGAAACATCTACACCAGAAGGAAGATCCATTTTATCTACTTCTTTTTGGACTGCAGCAGATGCTTTTGAAACGTCATCAGATGTTAATTTTGCACTAACCTCTGCATAAACACGGCCATCTCGGTGTGTTACTGTATTCGATGTTTCACCTTCTTTTACAGTCATAACATCTTTCACAGCTACTTCATTACCAAGTGGTGTTGTAATTTTGCGATTTGTTAAGTCATCGATTGTTTCATAATTTTGTTTTTCAGCTTCTACATATACATTGATATCTTTACCGTCTTTTTTAATAGTTGTCAGAACAGGGCGGTCATGTTGATTAGAAAGTCCCATTCCAATTTGAGCAGCCGTTAAGCCCATTTTACTTAGCTTTTCTTGATCTGCGACTAAAGTGTACTCTGCATATGTTTTTGCAATACTAGAATCTATATCTTTTAAGTCTTTATTTTTCTTCATGATATTTTGAATATCTTTTACGACAGGCTTAATGTCTTCTGAGCTTTCTCCGTAAACGTATAGTTTAATTTCATTACTACCGCCACTTGCTCCGAAGTCTTGGTTTTTCCATTCACCTTTGCCAGACATCTTCTGTAAATCTTTAACGACTTGTTCTTTTTCTTTTTCGAAGTTTTTCGTGTCGTTATCATATTGAACGAAGAACATAGCTTGATTTGTTTGACCAGGGCTCATTGGGTTCTCTCCACCTAATGAGAACTGAATTGTTTTCACGTCTTTATTATCTTGGAAGTGCTTTTCAGCTTTCGTTGCAATTTTTTCAACGTCTTCTAATGTTTGACCTGGTTCAGGTTTGTATGTTGCGATAATCATTTTTTCTTCTTCAGAAGGTAAGAAACTTACACCGATAACGGGTACAAGTGCGAGACTACCAACTAATAGAAGGACAGCAATACTAGATGTAATAATTTTGTGATTTAAAGCCCATTCAAGTATACGTTTATACCCATTTGCTAATTTGCTCGGTTTCTCTTCATGATGTACCTCTTTTTCTCTCATGCTTTCTTTCTTAAATAAGGAATGAGCAAGCATTGGTACGATTGTAACAGCCACTAGTAACGACGCTAATAAAGCGAAGACGATAGTTAAGGCAAATGGTAAGAACATTTCACCAATCATACCTTTTACAAGTCCTAGAGGTAAGAATACAGCGATTGTCACAATGGTAGAAGACATAATAGGGATAAACATTTCTTTCGTAGCTTCACGAATTAAATCTTTTCCGCGCAATTTCTCTTCTGATAACGACATACGTCGGTAAATATTTTCAATAACAACAATTGAGTCATCAACAACACGGCCTATAGCCACTGTCATTGCTCCAAGCGTCATAATGTTAAGCGTAATATCCATTTGCTTTATGACTAAAACAGCAATTAATAAAGAAAGTGGTATTGAAACGACAGAGATTAACGTTGTTCGAATATTTCGTAGGAACAGCATAATAATAACAATCGCAAAGATAGCACCGAAAATTGCTTTGCTCAGCATTGTTTCAACTGATTTTTCAATAGGTGCACCTTGGTCGAATGTTGAAATGATCTCTAAATCTTTATATTTTTTCTCAAGATTTTTTACTTTATCTTTTACTGCATTTACAACATCAACTGTATTTGCATCAGAGGCCTTCACAATTTGAATTCCAATTGCTTCTTTTCCATTTGTTCGAGAAATGGATTCTGCTTTCCCAACTTCTTTAATGTCAGCAATTTCGTCTAATGTAACTGTTGGAATTCCGTTCATAGCAGCTGGATTCATTTGCGGCGTTTGTGCACCAGCGCCAGCATTTTGACTACCTTGACCGTTAGGTGATGAAGGTATAGCTGGGATTTTGATTTCTTTTAACGCTTTAATTGTTGTAATATTGCCATCTACAACAACTGATTTTTCCGTGTCTTTAAACGTGTATAAGCCAAGTGGTAAAGATACGTCCGATCCCTTAATCACATTTTTTACAGTATCTTCACTTAGTCCTAATTCTTTCATTTTATCTTTCTTGAAGACGAGCTGTACTTCATCTACTTGTTGACCTGCAATTTGAACAGATGCAACACCATCAAGTCCTTTTAATCCTGGTACAACATTTTTCTCTACATTTTCAGTTAAGGTAGCTAAAGATTCATTCTTGCTTGCTACGCTTAACGAAATAACAGGAAAAGCATTGAAGTTTACTCGTGAAACTTTAGGATCTTTAACACCTTCTGGGAGTTTCACATTCGTGAGAGCCTCTTTAATTTCCGTTTCTGCTTTTTCCATATTTTTATCAAAATCGTATTCTACTTGAATAGAAGATGCGTTTTGAAAAGATGATGAGCTCACAACGTTAACACCGCTTAAATTTTGTAGTTGTTCTTCCATCGGCTTTGAAACTTTATCAGCTACTTCTTCTGGTGTAGCACCAGGATAGACCGTAGTTACTGTCACAATCGGTGTTGTAATATCAGGAATTGTTTCCAGCTTCATATTGAGTCCAGAGTAGATCCCTGCAATAGTAACAATAATGGTTAGTAGCCAAACTGCGAACTTATTTTTTAACGAGAAATTGATGATTTTGTTCATGTTTGCGCTCCCTTTTTATTATATTGACCAACTGGTCAGTCTAATACATAATATAACTGACCATTCGGTCAAACGTCAATAAAAAGAGATGGTATAATACATTTATAATAAGATGCGAGATTAAATTTAGGAGAGAAGATATGAAAGAAAAAGAGCGTTTAATTATAGAATCGGCTATGAAGTTGTTTGCGAATAAGGGTGTAAATACAACGTCGGTACAAGAAATCGTCACCACTTGTGGTATTTCAAAGGGAGCTTTTTATTTGTATTTTAAATCAAAAGATGAGCTTTTATTAGCGACGCTTCGATATTATTATGACAAAATCCAAAAGAAAATGCTGGATATTGAAAAAGAGTCTTTACTACCACGTGAAAAATTTGAAAAGCAATTATACTTTCAGTTTACTGATGTGCAAAAACATAAAGAATTTATTATTATGCATGCAAGAGAAAATGCCATTCCGTTTAATAAAGAAGTAGAAGAGTTTATGCTACGGATGAAGTTAGAATCTCATGCATTTTATCGAGGTAGCTTACTGTCTATTTATGGTGAAAAGGTCAGTCCATATTTATTAGATTTAGTAATTATGGTAGAAGGTATATGCCATGGTTATTTACAATTAATTATTTTAAATGAACCAGAAATTGATTTCGCTCATGTTGCTTCATTTATTTTAAAAAGAGTAGACGATTTAGTAGAAGGGCTTCTAGAATCTTCAGAAGGGCCTGTTTTAAATGAAGAAAAAATGGGAGAGTTTTTTTGTAGCTCAGAGCTTATTAAAGAACAAGTGAAAGAGCATTTTTTAAATGAAATTATTATATTAAAACGAACATTAGCAGACCAACTAGAAAATGATGAGGTTTTAGTTACTTTAGATGTTTTAGAATCCGAAATGAGAGTGCCGAATCCAAGGATTCCAGTTATTCGAGGGATGTTAGCGAATTTAGAAGCGTATAATGATTTGAAGGATTTTAGATTGAGATTAGCTCAATATTACTATATAAATTAAGGCTTTAATCAGTGGGGGTTCATTCCCACTGATTAAATTTGAAAATAGTTTTTATTTTACATTTTGAAATTTATACATGTCACCATAAGCGTTGGTGTCGTTGTATATAAACAATACAATATCTGCATTTTGTTCTTCTAGTTGCTGCTTCACACTTTTTCCTTGCGTGTAACGAGGGTCAATAAAAGTTGTTTTAGCAAAATTACGTGCAAATAAAGGATATGTAGCATCAGCATACGAATCTTTTAAGATAACAAGGTGTAAATCATTGTCCGCCTTTGTATTAATGATATTTATTTCAGGGAAATCTGTTTGATAAACATTAGCATATCCAGGAGCAGGAATATCTTTTTCTTTTCCATAAAACTGAGTCATTGATTCCTTAGCGGTATCATCTTTAATAGCGCCGTAGTAAACTGTGTAGTCGTCCCAAGATTCACCGAAATTATAGTGGACATATGGAATTTGTACGGATGAAGTATCGATTAAGCGGTACAATTGATTATTCCAGCTACCAACAAACTTTCCTTTCGGTTTTTCCCAGTTAATAGTGTAGTTGTCTTTCTTTATTGGTTGTCCTTTATATTTGTTTGAATGAGAATTAATAAAGTTCATCGTATCCTCATATGCATAAAAGGCACCTTCCATATTCCAATGATGATCTGTAGTTAAATACATTCGTTCTAGTTTTTCGTTAGTAAATCTTTCTTTAAACATTGGTAATACATCAATAATATGGAATTTCGTTGCTGTCAATTTCTCAGCAAGGTGATCCCTAAGAATTTGTTCGTAACCAAGATTTAGGTAAGAGGGAAGCTTATACTGTAACGCTGTCTGCTTACTAGGAACTAAAGAGAAATAGAATTCTGTTTGTGGAAAATCTTTTTTCAAAGTGTTTAATTCCTGAACACCAGCATCAACATCATTTAAATGATTTTCCATATTAGGTCTATTAAAAATAAATTGATCGTTTGTAACATGAATGTTGTTTACGAATGTTCGATTCATAGAGAGTTGGAATTTTATATAGCTTTCAAGAAAGAGATCCCTAGGTCCAACATGGTCTGTAAAGTGTGTTTCGATACCTTTGAATAACTCTCCAGTTTTTATGGTAGAAGCATTTACAGCAGGTCTAATTGCTAAGTTTCTGTTTTCAAATTCAGAAAATGTTTTTTTATCTATAAGGATAACTTTTGCTGTCCAAATACCCACCCCAAAAATAACTGTAAGGAACCCCATTATTAAAGTGAGGTTTTGAAATTTTTTCATAGTGAACCTCCTTTAAAAACGGAAATAAATAAATGGATTATAAGTTGCATTTGTTAGGAATACTAAAACAATGACTAGAATACTTAAATAATATACTGGCGATAAAACAGCAAATCTTTTTGTCGATAACATTTTTTGTAACCATGGGAATACGGGTGCTGCAGTAATAATAGCTAATAAGAAAATTCCCCAATAATTCATTATATAGAAGTAACTGTTAATATCTGTTAACGGACCGTTAAATCCGAACATGGATTTTAGGAATTCAAAGCAATAACTGAAGTTATCTGCACGGAAAAACACCCATCCAATAATAACTAAAAACATCACGTAAATATGTTGAAGAGGACTCCATAATTTTTGAAGTAGGTTTTCGAGTCCAGCTTTTTCAAGTGCAATTAGAACTCCATAATAAATACCCCAAATCATAAAGGTCCAACTAGCACCATGCCAAAAACCGGTTAGTCCCCATACAATGAAGAGGTTACGGTAAACTTTCCAAGTTGTAACGCGATTTCCTCCAAGTGGAATATAGACATAATCACGGAACCAAGAACCGAGCGAAATATGCCAACGACGCCAAAATTCAGAAATGGATTTTGAGATATATGGATAATTAAAGTTTTCTAGAAAATCAAATCCAAACATCTTTCCTAATCCAATTGCCATGTCACTATATCCAGAAAAATCAAAGTAAATTTGTAGCGTATAGGCAATGGCTCCCATCCAAGCTAATGATACACTCATATCAGAAGGATTCATTGCGAAGATCTCATCGGCTATAACACCTAATTGGTTAGCGATTAAAACTTTTTTACCTAAACCAATAATAAATCGGCGGACACCTTCAGAGAATTTGTCGGCATCAACAGTTCGCTCGTGTAATTGATGAGAAATTGTATTATAACGAACAATTGGTCCTGCTACTAACTGTGGAAATACAGTAAAGTATAAGGCCAAATCAAAGATATTTCGTTGAGCATCGACTTTTTTCTTATAAATATCGATAATATAACTCATCGCATGGAACGTGAAAAATGAAATACCAATTGGTAAAGGTATTTTTTCAAGAACAATATTGGTATGTAAGATAGAGTTAATATTATCTACTAAAAAGTTTGCATATTTAAAATATCCTAAAATAGCGGTGTTCATTACAATTGCAAACGTTAGTAATAATTTTCTTTGACCATTTGTGAAGCGACTATTCCCTAATAAAATCCCAAACCAATAGTTAACAAGGATAGAGAACAGCATTAGGAAAACATAAATGGGTTCGCCCCAAGCATAAAATACTAAACTAAAAAATAATAAAACTATATTTTGTAGTTCTTTGCGTACAGCATAATAAATTAAGAGTACGGCAGGTAAAAATAAACATAAAAAGACAAGGTTACTAAATACCATTTCGATTAATTCCTTTCCTATTTTATCTAAATAATACCAAAAATATCATTGAAATGTAATAATTTAAAAACCAGGATATGATTAACATATTTAATTTTTTATATTGTGGGAGATATAAAAAATCCTTGTTTATAAAAAAAGGCCGTCCCTAAATATTTTTAGGAACGGCTTTTTTACCAATATGAAATAATTTAGTTATTTTTTTCTGACCATTTTTCAACATCCCAAACCTTTGTGATCCAATCTTCATAGAATTCCGGTTCGTGACATACAAGGAGAATTGTTCCTTTATATGCTTTCATAGCCTTCTTAAGTTCTTCTTTTGCTGTAACATCAAGATGGTTTGTCGGCTCATCAAATAGTAGCCAGTTACTTTCTTCACCCATTAACTTACATAAACGAACTTTTGCTTGTTCTCCACCACTTAATTGACTTAATGGGCGAGAAATATGTTCATTTTTTAATCCGCATTTTGCTAACATCGCACGAATTTGATGCTGGTCTAGGCCAGGGAATGTATTCCATACATCATCAATTGGTGTTATATTATCAGCTTTAACTTCTTGCTCAAAGTATGCAGGCTCTAAGAAGTCACCAAGACTTGTTTTACCGTTTAAAGGTTTAATTTTACCTAAGATTGTTTTTAGTAACGTTGATTTACCAACACCATTACATCCAACAATAGCAATTTTTTCACCACGCTCAATTGTCATTGATAGCTTTGGTAGTAGCGGATGTGTATATCCGATTTCTACATTTTCACCTTCAAAGACGAAGCGACTACTTGCACGACTTTCTTTAAATGAGAATTCAGGTTTAATTGCTGTTTCCGGACGATCAATAAGTTCCATGCGATCAAGTTGTTTTTGACGACTCTTTGCACGACCTGTCGTTGAATAACGAGCCTTGTTCTTTGCAATGAAGTCTTCTTGCTTTTTGATAAACTCACGCTGCTTTTCATAAGCGTTTATATGTTGATTTTTATTGATTTCTGCTAGTTCTAGGAATTTTTCATATGTCGCTGTATAGCGCGTCATTTTTGTGAATTCTAGATGGAAAATAACATCAACACATTTGTTCATAAATTCTGTATCATGAGAAATTAATAAGAATGCATGTGGATATTCTTTTAAATAAGTTGTTAACCAATGAATATGTTCAACGTCTAAATAGTTAGTAGGTTCATCAAGCAATAACACTTCTGGTTGCTCAAGTAATAGCTTTGCAAGCAATACTTTTGTACGTTGTCCACCACTTAGTGCTGAAACATCACGATCTAAACCAATAGCATCAATTCCAAGACCACGTGCAGCCTCTTCAATTTTCATATCTAGTAAATAGAAACCACCTGCTTCAAGTGCATCTTGTATTTCTGCCATTTGTTCAAGAAGTTCTTCTAGTTCTTCTGGTGTAGCAGTTCCCATTTTTTCTGTAACTTCATTTAAAGCTGTTTCCTTTTCGAATAACGGTAAAAATGCATCCGCTAGTACGTCACGAATTGTACGTCCAGGCGTTAAAACCGTATGCTGATCTAAGTAACCGTAATGTGTGCCTGGTGTCCATTCTACACGACCTTCGTCATGAATAAGCTGACCAGTAATGATATTCATGAATGTTGATTTACCAACACCGTTTGCACCAACTAATCCAACGTGCTCACCTGCTAATAATCGCATAGATACATCTTTAAATAATGTACGATCGCCAAATGTATGTCCTAATTTTTCAACTGTTAATAAGCTCATAGTATCCTCCGTCCAACTTGAAATAGTACCTTGAATCATGATACTAAATTCTTTCATATAATGCCATCATTTCAAAATGTATATTTTTTCAAAAAAAGGGTTGCATTAATTTTCTGAAAATATATAATATAATTGAACAGCGGTTAATTAAATGTGTGAGGTATGAAATATGTCGCCAAGGAAAGCAGTTAAACAAGAACTAACAAGAGAAATGATTATGAATGTAGCTAGGGGGCTATTTATAGCACAAGGATATCAACATACTTCAATGCGCAAAATTGCAACAGAACTTGGATATAGCCATGGTTCGATTTATTATCATTTTAAAAACAAAGCAGAGCTATTTTACGCAATGGTGGAACAGGATTTTCAATTATTAAATAAAAAGTTAGATGAAATTTGTAATCAAAAATTATCGAGAGAAGAGCAACTAAGAGCAGTTTTATTCGGTTTTATTGAATTTGGTCTAAGAAATCAGAGTCATTATGAAATTATGTTTTTAATTAAAGATGCCGAATTAAAAGAGTGTTTGGCAAATAGTCCTAATGTTAGCTATGAAAAATTTGCGAAGGTTATTTCTTCTTTATGTGATGGGAAATTAAATGCGATGATAATATGGTCTGTTTTTTTATCATTACATGGATTTGTAGCACATTATTGCAGAAGTGGTCAAACGTTTGAAGAACTACAAGGTTTGGCTAAAGTACATGTAGAGTTTATTTCAAAATCGCTTCTTATGTAAGTGATTTTCTTTTTAACATTAATTGAACGATGGTTAATTAATTTAGGAGGGGATTTATAATGAAGAAGGCTTTAGTATTAGGTGCTTCTGGTTCAATGGGTTATGCAATTGTAAACGAATTATGTGACCGAGGGATTCATGTAGTTGCTTTTGCAAGAAATAAGGAGAGATTAGGTGCATTATTTTCTGGGAACAAACATGTAGAAGTTGTAGCAGGCGATGTATTTATACAAGAGGATATAATGAATGCCGCTAAAGACGTTGATATTATATTTCATGCTGTAAATATTCCGTATTCAGATTGGGAGAAACAACAAGAGAAATTATTAATAAACATATTAGAGGTATCGAAACATTACGGTATCAAACTAGGAATAGTTGATAATATTTATGCGTATGGAAGGCAAGGGGAAGGGCTTGTAAAAGAAGATGCTAAAAAGAGACCACAAACAAAGAAAGGGAAGATTCGTTTACAACTTGAAGAGATGGCAAAACAAGCTAATGTACGAATGTTTATTGCTCATTTCCCAGACTTTTATGGTCCAAATGCAGAAAATACACTTGTCCATCATACATTAAAGGGAATACTTGCAAATAAAATGTCTAGCTTTGTTGGAGATAAAAAGATTGCCCGTGAATATATTTTTACACCAGATGGTGCAAAAGCGATGGTTGAATTAGCTTCACATGATGAGGCCTATGGACAAAATTGGAACATACCAGGTTATGGTGTCATTACAGGTGAGGAAATGATTCAACACATACGGGAATTAACGGGATATACCAAACGAATAATAGCTGTAAAAAGAGGAATGATCCAGTTCATTGGTCTGTTTGATAAGCAGATGAAAGAATTTGTGGAAATGCTATATTTGACGGAAAAACCAGTTGTATTAAGCGGGGAGAAATATGAGAGGTGTATCGGGGAGATACCAAAAACTTCGTATTATAATGGGCTAAAAGAAATGATTATATCTATGCAAAAAAAGGGTGTGTAAATGTTAGGATATAAAAAAGTTACTTCTACCTATAGAAGTAACTTTTTTGTTATGCCTTTTGTTTAACTTCACTAACTTTCTTTTCAGCTACAATAAAATGTGGTCTACGTTTTGTTTCATAATAAATACGACCGATATATTCACCAATAACCCCTAGGAATATGAGTTGAATACCGCCAATAAATAGTATAGCGGAAATGAGAGTAAAGTAACCAGGAACTTCCACACCACCAAGGATGATTTGAACGAACGTAGTGATTACATATAAAAGTCCAAAAATGGTTGTTAGTAATCCAAGATATATAGATAGACGTAACGGTTTATTATTGAATGAAATTACACCATCAATTCCGTAATTTAATAATTTCGAGAAGGTCCATTTACTTTCTCCATCAGAACGTAATACATTTTCATATTCAATGATTAATTCGTTATAACCAATCCAAGAGAATAAGCCCTTCGAAAATCGGTTGTATTCACTTAAGGATACTAAAGAATCCACTGCTCTTCGGCTTAAAAGTCTAAAGTCACCAATACCATCTACTAATTCAATATCTACAAATTTATTCATTACTTTATAGTAAAGACGAGAGACGAAAGAGCGAACGGGTGAATCACCAGTTCTTGTCCTTTTTGCAATGACTTGGTCGTAGCCGTCGTTATATCCTTCTAACAGTTCTTTTATTAATGTAGGAGGGTGTTGTAAGTCAGCATCCATAATAACGATTGCATCGCCTGTAGCATATTTTAAACCTGCTAACATTGCAGCTTCTTTTCCGAAGTTTCGACTAAACGATATATAGTGTACCGATGAATCTGCACTAGCTAAATCACGTAAAATATTTAAGGTATCATCTTTACTACCATCATTAACAAAAACAAATTCATAATCGGTAGTTAATTTATGAATTTCAAGAGAAGTCTCTGAATAAAAGGCACGAAGCACCTTTTCCTCATTGTAGCATGGTACTACTATTGAAAGGGTCATGTTAGGACCTCCTTAGGTGTAATTTTAAACTGGGCATGAAGTAAAAGTGAAGCAATCATCTTCAACTTTTACTTCACTTCATTTTAATAACTTTTTTTAAAACGATTTTTTAATTTTGAATATCTTTTCGTATCTCCAAGAACTAGAAGCGAGATGCAAATGATAAATGAAATGATAGAAATAACGAGACCCATTTTGAAATAAGGTGTGACGTATTTCATTTCAACTACATGTTGCCCTTTGGAAATAGGAACGCCAATAAAGGCGGAATTAGCCTTCGTAAATTCCGTTTCTTTACCGTCAACTTTTATTGACCATCCTTTACTATACGGTACCGATAAATATAGTAATCCATCCTTAGTGGAATTAATCTCACCTTTTAAGGAGTTACCTTCATAGTAAATGTTTTGTAGACTATTTTCTTTTAAAGTATTTACTTTTTTAGGGACAGTCTGATAGTTAGTACTGTTGATTTGTAAGTCTTTCAACTCATATTGACCAGGAGTAGGAATAGAAATGATTAGCTCGGTTGGCTTCGCATCTTTTCCTAAGTTGTAAACAAATCTTTCTAACGGATAAGCATAAGCTCCATCCTCATTACCTTTTATCATAGATTTGTCATTCACGGTAACTCCAAATGATTCCTTGTTTATATTTCTAATTTTAATTTCAACAAGAAGATCACCTAACATATCGTTATTATCAATAGGTACTATTATACGCCCATTTTCATGAACAGTGAGTATATCTTTCTCTTTCTCTATATTTTCCCACTTCATTTTATTTGGATTAATCTTAATTTGTTTTGAATCTAGCTGTTTTGTATTAAATTGTTTTAATGGAAGACTTCCAACATCATTTACAACTACAGCATCTAATAAAAGTTGATCTTTCTCAGCAAAATTAAGTTTTGAAAATTCTTCATCACTTATTCCAGCTTCGTATACATAGCCTAATGGTAGTGCAAATTCATTTTTATAAATGTTGTAAGGACCTACTTGTTGTAAATGCTTATAGCCATAAGGAATTTCGGTTTTATTAGCACCTTCACTTAGTACATAATATTTTACCCCTAGCATGTTCTCAAGGAATAATCGTTTATCTAACTGGAAGAACATAGATGGGCTATCATATCCTTGGAAAACATTGTACTTATTCTTCATAAAGTCATGAACATGATAATTGACTAAGCTTTGATAAGTACTTGTACCATGATAACCTTGCAACATCGGCGTATTTTTATAATTATTGTTTGGATTGATAATTCGATAAAAATCTTTATCTTGATTTTGTATATAACGAATTGCGTCAATTTCATCCTTATTATCAAGACCTGGCCCATGTAATGATTCTTTTGTCACGCCTGCTTGATTAAAGTGTTTACTAAGAGCAAAATCTGAATAGAAGTAATTAATAAATATTACATTGACGAGTACATTTAATACAATGAAACATTGTAAGGCTACTTTTGATAAATAGCGCCATAGTAATATTGTAATAATAGATAATACAGTAGTGCAAATTAAAATTTTATCAATCGTTTGTAGCGGCTGTGCGTTTATATTTACTTTTCTATAGAATGCGTAAATAAATAATGCTGTTGCTAGCAAAGGACCTATTAAAGAATTGACATTCTTTTTGTGGAGCAGCATCCAATCTAAAATGTAGGCGACAGTTTGCGCAACCACAAATGCAAATAAGTAAAACCATCTGTATTGCATAGCAGAAAAGCCATTAAATACGGAATACGTATATGGAAGCATATATAGCACTAACATAAACCCAGTAAAGAGCAATTTATTTGTGACAAGTTTATTGCGTATTAGAAGCGCGCTAGTAATAAGGAAGAGGATGAAAACAGGGAATGCAAGCTGATAATCCTCTGTATTATTAATGAAAAAGATACTTTCCATTAAGTTTTTATAAAACGTATCTTCAAAAAATAACGGTATAGTAAATTTTGTAGCGAGTCGATCGGAACTAAATACACCATTTACAGATGGTATAAAGCAAACAGCAGATAAACCTAGTGATAAAGCATATAGAAAAGCAATTCTAATATAATAAATTATAAATGTTTTAATTGTTTTGTTCTGCTGTGTAGCGAAATATTGGAAAAAGGCATAAATATAGATAAAAATACTAGTAATGAAAGCGAAATAGAAATTTGATGCAAGCATAAGTGCTGTTGCAAACAGGAATAATCCCTTTTTTCGCTCTAAAATATATTTATCTAATCCCCATATTACTAAAGGTAAAAACACTATAGCATCTGCCATGAAATCCCATAATAAAGAATGGCGAATGAAAGTTACACATCCTCCATATATAATGGCAGAAATGAAAGAAGAAAAAATAGTTTTATTGTGATAACGTAAAGAACCATACATGAATAACATCGCTAATGTACTTTTTAAAATACTCATATATAGCTTCATCTCAAAGATTTGGTCAAAATTTAGTTTAGGAAGTAGAAGTGTAAGCCAGAAAAATGGTGCTGTACTATAGTAATAACTAAATTCTCCGAATAAATCTCCACCTAATCCATAATCCCAAGACCAAAATAAATTCCCATCTTTAAATGCGTGTTGTAAAAGGAATGTAAAGAAACTGAATTGTGATAATGCATCTCCCGTACTAGAAAATACACTGTCTGATTTTAGGAAAAAGTAATGAAAAGCAAATGCACATATTATTAATAATGGAATAATAATAAGTGTGCTTTTAGTGAAAAATGTTCTTTTATTTACTTCTGAAGTCATTAAATAAATAAGCCTCCTTAAATGCAATTGCCACATTCTTCATCTCTGGATATCGTTTTAGGATGAAGAAAAACTATGTATGAATCGGCGATTTTTAATAGTATTAATAAAGTGTTCATTTGTGCAATTTGTGTTAAATTTAGGGCGTGAATAGTTAATATTTACATGAAGAATTAACTATGAATTACCTTAATAATAGCTGTTGTACATCTAGTGCTGTTCGTTTCCAAGTATAATCATTCCAGAAAGGCAAGTCAATTTAAGATATAGATTGGAAAAGGGCTCATTTTTTAAGTGAAGAAGATAAAAATAAAAACTTCAAATTTGATTTGAAGTTTTTATTTTTATTTATTTTCGAGCCAGTTTTTTATTTATAAATCCTAAAATCAATCCGCGTATTTGTGGATCGATTGCAAGACCGATAATACCGTATAATATACCAGTAATTGTTAAAGCAACTAGTGGCGGTAAGGTAATTAATATTGTACGGTATAGAATATAGCTGATTATAAAGGCTAAGGTATTGAATATAATCCCTTTAAATAGTAAAGAGAAGCCTTTACGAACAAATAGAGTGAATCCGATTAATAACGTAATCTCGGTAAGGATAGCGGCAATAGCGGCTCCCATCATTCCAAACTGACCACCTAAGACGATGTAACTTATAACGGCAACAGCTAGTCCGATTCCCATTGTTGTTGCGCGTTTCCATTGTTGACCAATTGTCGTTAAATTATCAGCAAGTGGATAGTTAATAGATTGTAGAATGACCATAAAGGCTAAAATGGCAAGAGCATCACCAGCTGGAGCATATTCTTCACCTAACAAAGTAACAATCCAAAAGCTTGGATCAGCGATAAATGGAATGGAGATCCCCATTCCTAAGAAAGACATCAGTTTTAATTCAAACTGAGATAGTTTTCTATGTTCATCAATATTCTTTTCATTTCCAAACGCAAATAATTTTGGATAGAAGGCTGCTGCAATTACACCAGGTATTTGATAAAGGACTGCAGGTATTTTCGATGCAGCTCCAAAGAATCCAACTTGCTCATACGTCGAAACTTTTTCTAATATAATAGGGCCTAACTGTGGTAAAAGCATAATGATAATGCCATTGATTGTGAAAATCAGCAGTTGATCTAAAATTCCTTTGTCCCAGCCCTTATGAACTGTCGTATGGCGGAGTACCATTATGAAGGCGATGACTCCTGTTACAAGACTAGATATCCCATACATGGCAGCGACTGTCATAAGTGACCATTTCAACGACATTCCTAGTAGAAGCGCAGCTGCGGCTGTTACACCTTGTAGTACAGAAATAATCGCTGTAAATTGCATACGTTCTGTTACTTGGAAATAAGCCATTCCAACGCCTTGTAAAGTTGCTCCAAACATTGTCGGTAGTACAACCCAATATACCATGGCACGTAAGTAGACATCCGTATAGAAGAACTGAGCAAAAATAGCGAAGAGTACAGAAATTACGACAGCTAATACGAAACGAATGCGTAAATAACTACTGATTAGTACGCTAATATTTGCATCCTTTCTTGTTCCTTCACGCATAAACGTATGTGTCAAACCTGCATCTGTGAAATAACAAATAACAGCGGAAACTGCTAATGCAGTTGTAAACATTCCATACTCACCAGGAGAAACGTATCTTGCAAAGAGAATCGTCGCGATAGCAAGTACAAATCGAACAGTAATATTTCCTACAAATAGGTAGGAGGCATTTTTAAGAATCTTATTTGTTTTCATGAGAAAAAACCTTTCTATTCTTTAGGACTTTTTTAGTTTGTCCTATTTGTAAATTTGATTTGTTTACGGAAAGAGAGGTGAGTACTATATTTTCGGTTTAAGAAAACAGAAATTTAATTCGCACAAACCAAAGCATTGCATATAGTTTTTTACTACGCTTTCCGTTTTTTGAATAGATTTTACGGCAATATTTCTTTATATCTTTTTTGATTAATTGAACTTGAGCATTATCCAATTGAGAGTTTTCTTTAATGTATATACAAGCATTATTGATAACCGTATAAGGGAATAAATAAGTCTCAAGAATCTCAATAAGTGACTGAGGGTCTTTCGTAATGAAGTCTTGAGATTTATTATGTACCCAGTCTTTCATACGATTGAATACTTCCAGTTCTTTAGTGGTTTTTAATTCGTAATCTTTATATTTAGAAGAAAGATTTCCTTCCGATAAGATTCTATAATATGTTAAGTATTCATCGACATAGCATACATTTGTCACACTCATTAGTTTAAATAAAAACTCCAAGTCTTCTCCCCAGCTACATCCTGGTGTAAAACGGATATTATGATTCATTGCGATAGAGCGTTTGAAAATCCAAGTACTTGTTTGAGCAACAACTTGGTGTGTTAAGAATGCTTTTGCCATATCACCTTTAATAAAGTTTGTTGTATGCTCAACCTTTTCACCTGTTTCTTCGTAGAAATTCATATAACCACAATAGCACGCGTCCATGTTGTTTTTATGCATACTCTCGATTTGTTTCTCAATTTTAGTTGGATGCCATAAGTCATCACTATCAAGGAAAGCGACATATTCTCCGCTAGCATTTTCAATCCCTGTATTACGAGCTACTGAAACACCTTGGTTTTTTTGGTGAACGTATTTTACTTGACCCGGATATTTTTCTGCAAGATTTTTTACGATAGAAGGTGATTGATCTTTACTTCCATCATCTACAATTACAATTTCAATGTTTTTATATGTTTGATCCAGTATTGACTGCATTGTTTCTTCAATATATTTTTCTGTGTTATACAGGGGTATGACAACAGAAACAAGTTGTTTTTGTTCCATCATAGAATTTTTATCTCCTCAAATTTTTTATGTCTTGCACCATATATACAAGCCTTTTGAAAGGAAGAAGATTACAAGAACATCTGTATCAGTTTAACGCATATAAACTTTGTAAATCAACTTTCTATTATTGTACTTTGTATAAAAAGTATTTATTATAGAATATATTGTCTTGTAAAAATATAGAAATATAATTTGAAAATTATGTATTTGAAGGGAGAAGATGAGATGTTAAGGCGATTTACTCGCAAATCTAATGTAATTCTTTTAGGGATTATTATGATAGTCGGTTTTGCGCTTCGTTTTGCAACTTTACAAACACATGGTGCAGATTTGACTCTAGCTAGCGATGATCTAGGCTATCAAAAAACGGCAAATATTTTATTGGAAACAGGAATGTTAACATATCATGAGCCGGATAAACCAACTATTCATATTATGCCAGGTTTTCCAGCGTTTTTAGCTACTGTATTTTACTTTTTTGGAAATGGCAATGAAGGCCTTTTTGTAGCTAAATTAATTATTATCCTATTAGGGGTACTTAGTATTTTACTAACTTATAAGATTGGTACTTATTTATTGAATCCCGCTGCAGGATTAATAGGTGCTTTCTTATTAGCTGTGTATCCTCCAGAGATTGTTGTGGAAAATTTAACTTTAACAGAAGGACCGTTTCTATTCTTTTCATTGGGATTATTATATTGGAGCTTAAAATTAGCTGATACTCATAAAACGAAACATTTTCTAATTGTATTAATTTTCTACTTTTTAGCATTGTACTTACGCGTACAAGTTGCTTTATATCCAATACCATTATTTATATATCTCTTAATGAAGCGCTATCCATTCCGCATTATGATGAAGCAAGCGATTATAAGTATAGGAATAGGACTTATCGTACTTGGACCATGGTGGGCCCGCAATTACATTCAATTTGATAAGTTTATTCCACTAACTGCTGGGGCAGGGAATCCGTTATTACTTGGAACGTATCAAGGGAAAGGTTACCCAGAAGGTAAGAAT
>NZ_JAKUDW010000106.1:0-17466 GCF_022662595.1 Bacillus cereus group sp. BfR-BA-01524
ATTTTTGCCATTGTATCAGCAGGACTAAGTGTTGGTGGTGTATTTAAGAACAAGTGAACGTGGTCTTTGTCGCATTCCATTGCAACAATAGAAATATCCAATTCTCCGCATATTTCTTGAACCAACTCCTTGAAACGTTCTTCTACTTTTGTGTTAAGAAAAATCTTTCTTCTGTATCGCGGGCAAAACACAAAATGATAGTTAATTAATGACACGGTTGTTTTGGTTCTTCTATAATCATTCATCATGTTTGCATCGTATCAGTTAGATTATAAAACTGCAACACGAAAGATAAAAAAATAAAAGATACCAACATTTTGGATACTTAGAGTGCCACAAACCTTGCGGTTTTTAGTGCACTCCTTATCCAACCTCACTTTCATCCCATGCCTAAAGGCGAGGGGCTTTCTCGTTCGGGAAGGGCTGTAATTGCTCCTGCAGACATATCTCCAAACCTTTCAATGCTTGATAATATATTTTTACAGTTTCTAAATATTCTAAAGCTCCTACATATCCAATACCTTCGATTCCCCCTCTCTCAAAAACTAAATTTTCAAAAGGATAATTTATTTATATATCTCCTGAAAAATTTTCAAATAATTACGTAATGCCGATAAATATAATCGCTTTATTACAAAAATAAGTTAACTATTACTAAAATGGTTTACGTCTATATAGGAACCTACAAATTAAATTTGTATATTCATATTTTTATATGTTCAACTTTGAATCTCTCTTCACTTATTTTTATTAAATACGCATCTGGTGAAGTTAAGCTCCATGCTTTATCAAAGCCAAATTGCTTATCAAAATAATGTAATAAGAGTACAGCGGTAATTCTGTGTGTTACTAAAATATAATTATTTTTATTATTTTCATTTATTATGTCCCTTATCACTTGATGTGTTCGTTCCATAACTTGGTGAATCGATTCTCCGCCTTCGCCTTCAAATTTTGAATTTACACATTCAAAGCGTTTCTTTAATTCTTCCTTGAAATTTTCTTTAATACTTCCGACATTAATTTCATTCAATCTCCAATCCTTACAAACATTCAGATCCATATCTAAATGTTTAGCAAAAATTTCAGCTGTTTCCACAGCCCTTTGATATTCACTAGAAATTATTTTGCATTCTTTTATCTCTTCTGTTTGTAGAAGAGATACTACCATATTTTCCACTTGTTTTATTCCCTCTGATGTTAATGGACAATCTAAATCATTACCTTTCGCTTCACCATGACGAATAATAAATATCTTTTTTTCACGCATTATTCTTTCCTCCAATATATGTTGATTGAGCGTATCAACATATATACTCACCCTCTTTTATTTTTTATATTCATATGTAACTTAACAAAACCAATTTTTAATTTAAATTGTCTAATAGTAAACACTTATACTTTCCATCACTGTATTAATTTTTATCCTAATCTATTTTTTTGAGAAATATATAACTGATTATTCAAACAGGTATATTCGGTTATTTTCAGGAGATACTGGGGGCTGAATCTTAAATAAAAAGGAGTGTTTTATATGTGTCAAAATCACAAGGGAGTTAAATGTAGTTTTATTCCCCCATCTATCCTAGCCCATATGGCAAGAGCTGGCGTAGACGGATCACAAATGAGCATTAAAGAGAGTAAAGACAGTCGTACAAAAAGAAAACAAAAAACGATTCATGTAACAGAATTAGAAGCAGGTTTTACTGATAATACAACTGTAGCATTACAATCAACTGGCGCATCTAGACGTGAAATATATGATTGCCAAAATCAATGGGTACAACGAATAAAATTAGTTCGCTCTGAAGGAGAATCTGATACTCAAGATGACATAGTTAATAAAGTATATGAGTACTCTGGTATTGTACGCGATTATTTTAAAAACGTTTTAAATCGAGATTCCATTGATAATCGGGGCTTAGATTTAATTTTAAATGTACACTATGGTACTAACTTTCTAAACGCCTTTTGGGATGGGGATGAAATGACTTTTGGTGATGGGGATGGTAACATCTTTATTAATTTTGCTAATTCTAAAGATGTAATTGGTCATGAATTAGCACATGGAGTAACACAATACACTGCAAATCTAGAATATTCTTGTCAATCTGGTGCTTTAAATGAACATTTCTCTGATGTTTTTGGCACCGCTATTAAACAACATTCAAACGGTCAAACAGCTCACGACGCAGATTGGTTAATAGGAAATGATATTATGGGCCCTAGTTTATTTGGTGAGGCATTACGATCTATGAAAGCACCAGGAACAGCATTTGATAATCCATTAATGGGCACAGATCCACAACCAGATCATATGAAAAACTATTATGACGGATGTTCTGATAATAATGGGGTTCATATTAATAGTGGTATCTTTAATAGAGTTTTCTATTTGGTTTCTATGGAAATTGGTACTGATAAGGCTGCAAAGCTATGGTACCAGGCATTACAGAATCTGTGGCCAACTGCCAACTTTAAAGATGCTGTAAAAGTATTGGTCAGAGTCGCTCAAATACTTACGAAAAATGGAGATGTTCCTTTTGGTACAACACAAACAGTGCGTTCTGCATTTAGAGAAGTAGGTCTATAGAGAGTGCATTAAGAAAAATAGAAGATTATATTTTTGAACTCCCCCCACTTTCACTTCTAAGCGAAGTGAAAGTGGGGATTCCTTGCGGTTAGAAGCCTTATCACTTCATTTTTTAAATTGATACAAGCAAAACCTCTATACCAATAACATCGTGTTTTTTGATGATTTCAGTTGAGGCTTTGCCCAAGTAATAACTTCCAGTATTTTCCATATATTCATAGATTCTAGCTATCTTTACTTTTCAACTTTTGGCAAATCGAACATATTTACAATTAAGGAAGGGCATACATCCATCAAAAGATGAAAGGAACAACAATAGTTCACCTAGTGAATTATAACATAAAAACACTCCCATTAATAGATAATATTAACATTTATGGAATGATTGTGACAGAATTGTTAAACATCTTAATATTAAAAGGCTTTATATATATAAAAATAGAAAACGGATATTGTAGGGATAAAATATAAGGGGGATATATGATGTTTACAAAAAAACAAAAATTAGTAACAGCCGTAACAACCTTAACATTAGGATGTGGATTTACTTTCGGATTAACACCAGCTTTTGCAGATTCCAATAAGTCGTCAGTAAGCACTACACCAATTCATTCTCTTCAGAACCAAGAACAAGAACCTTTTACTGGATATGTTATTTCAGTAGATAATCATTACTTAGTAGTTGCTGCTACTTCTACAAAGGACGAAGCACTTGCTTATCAAGATGATTGGTGGGAGTTAGTTTCTCAGAATAAGATTTTAAGAGTTCCTATTTCAAGTGGTGAAGACTACACAATAGGTGATAAATTAAACGTATATGCAGTTGGTTGGACTGCATCATTACCACCAATTGCCGTAATGCCTACAATTGAAAAAGTAAATCAGTAGGTAAAGTATAGCATGATCAGGGCATCATTCTTAGAATGATGCCCTTTACTTTACCAACGTTTCCCCTTTTAATAACTTTGTCTATTGTTAGATAAGAAAATGGTTGCGGTAAGTAACTCCCACAACCTTTATTTAATAATTGATCTACTCCTTACAAAAGAATACCGAATATAATAATAGAAAAAATCCAATCCCAAATAAAATACCTCCCGATATTTGGAAAACATTCATATAATTATTTAACATAATATTATATGTCGATGTCTCTACATCACCGCCTAAACTTTGCACCCAAGAATGAGTAAGGTTATTTGCAAAGTCCAAGCTCTTCACAAGAAGTATAATGCCGATTAATACGATAAATGTTAAAACCACATTACGTATTTTTATATTTTTCAAACAATTACCCCCTTTCCTACCATATTATCAAACTATGAAAAAAGAATCCTTAATTTCAAGGATTCTTTTTCTTAACATTAAATTAACGATATGTCACAAAACATATTCCAACAGGTCTTAATGCTGTCCCGTTTCCAACTTTTTTATCACCAAACCATCCAGACTCCCATACATCAAAACGATAACCGGTATATTCTGCATAAGCTCTAATCTCAGCATATCTTCCATTTGTATCAATTGTATTACTTTGAGTTACAGAATACTCAGCTGATACATTAAATCCTACTCCTGCCGAAACCACACTTGCACTTACACCTACACTTGCATTCCATGAAGCAGCAATTTTTGAAGAAAAACTTAATGTTAAAGAACCTGAATTACCACTTACTTTTTTTAATACAGAACTTCCACAAGCTGAAGTAGCTGTTTTATTTTTAAGATAATATGAAGCTGGTGCTAAACTTTGCGAGTAATTATTTTGATTATTTTCGTTTGATAGAGACCTTACAAAAGTAAGTTCAGCTGGTATAAGATTAGATGGTTTTTCAAAATCATTCTCTTCTATATATTTTTTAACAATGTCTTGGTTTGTAATTTTAATAGTTTCAGTATTATTCTCCAACGATACAGTCCTCTCAAACTCTTCAACAGAAACACTGTCCAATAACTTATCACAACTATTAACATGAGTAGGTGCTAAAGGCTCTGAAGAGCTTTCTGCAAAACTTACTGAGGATGTCTGCAAAATAAAAATTAAACATACTAACAACGACACAAACTTAAAAAGAAAATCTCTTTTTTTCTTCACATAACCACCCCTTATGTAAAATTTTAACATAAATTAACCATACCTTTTATGGATATATTTGTAAACTTATTTAATTTTATAAAGTTTTAATAGAATTTTCCGTTAATTAATAATTTCATTCTTATTATTCATCTGCATAGTTTATCAATATTATAGTAGAATAGCATGCAAGAATCTCCCTAACAATATAAATCCCCCCTTCTCCAATTCCCCTGAAGCTGAGCAATTCGTACATCCTTACTGCTCTTTTGTTTTTATCGTCACCTTTTCAAAGCATCTTCATATGTTGTATATAGATATCTCCTTTCAAAATGCAATGATGCCTCTTTCAAGTCCTAATGTACGCCTTACAAAGAGCACTTTTGAAAAGTGCTCTTTGTACTTTCTAATACACTCACTCGATAATAAAGTAATTTTAATGTATGAATTGTAACGATTTGCACACACTATAATTGGAAGGCTTGAATCATTGTCATTGCAAAATGTTCAGCGCTTCCGCTCCTTAAGAGAACAGTCTACGCAACTGTTCTCTTTTCCTTTTTTTACAAAAATAACAAGGACAAGCATAGTTAACTATGCTGCGATCAATTGCATTGCAATATTTTCAACGTTCCCTCAACAATTTCTCAATATTTTTCATGGACAATAGCACACTTCCTCAACGTTATTAATATCTTAATATTAAATACTGAAGGAGGTGCTAGAAAATGACTTGGTTCATTATTTTAGGATTTATGCTTATTTTAAGTATAGGTGGCTTTCATACACATAGTATTCATATCATTTTCAAAATAGATTCAGATATAAAAGCTATGCCAAGTTGGTCTTTCGTTAATAAAATAAACTTTCGAACATTTAAAGAATTGTTAAAAAACCCAAACAGGAATAAACTCAAAAGCCTTACCATAGGAGAGCTGTTTATCCCTTTAAATCTATTCAATAAATTATTTGGCAAAACATTAATTTTTCTAATCCTATTCTTCTATTCTCAATTCTTAAACTAAATATAATATGAGATGAGTAAAAGAATAGCAGTCGCCGACCATAACAAACAACAGACCGCCTATTACAGACGGTCTGTTTTAAAACAAATTGACTATATCAACAAAATAAGGACGCCTTAATTATTCAGAATATTCTTATTATTCATGAAAAAAATCGTAGTTAATTATAAACTATCTATTTCCTGTTATTATCAGATTAAGCCTTTACAGAGAAAAGGGGGATATTATGACTGTTCAAGAAAAAAGTAATAAGCAATTGATGGAATTATTAAATGAATGGTATGAAAAAATTCGTTTATATCATGTAAAAGAAGCAAAACAAACATATCTACAAGTAAAGGAAAGCTTAAAAGTAATAGAAACTGATCCATATTTATCATTTTATTACTCACTACTAGATTTTAGATATAAAGTCTTGGTAGATGGAGTGAGTATTACAAAAGATTCCTTTAAGAATATAGAAAAATTCCCTAATATCGAAGAGGATTTTTTATTTTTAGCTTATTATTATCATTTCTTTAAGGCAATCCACTTTACAATTATAGCAAATTATACTGAAGCGAAAACACATTATGAAAAGGCGGAAAGGCTTTTAATTGATATACCTGATGAAATAGAACAGGCCGAGTTTGAGTATAGATTTTCAACTTACTGTTATCAATCTTATCAACCATTTGAAGCGATTCAACATGTAGTAAAAGCCAAAAAAATATATTTGAACCATGTAGGATATGAAATTAATACTGCTTTATGCGACAATGTATATGGTTTAGCCTGTATAGATCTAAGAGAATTTGAAAAAGCGGAAGAATGTCTCAATACGGTTATTGATGTTTTTAATAAGCATAATGAGGAACATTTATTATTAAGAGCACGTTACAATTTAGGCTGGTTATATAATATTCAAGATTTATATCCATTGGCGATCCGACAGAGTTCTGAAATTATAAATAAAATACCGAATCATTTTAAAGCATTATTTGTCTTAGCAAGAGCATATTATAAATTAGAAGGCATTGAAACAGCTAAATCATATATCGAGCATGGAATAAACTATACGAATGAAGCAGGAAATGAGGAATATAAGCACCGTTTCGCAGTTTTAAATGAACTACTCACAGAATTACCTAGAATTAAACTAGAAAAAGTAGTGACTGATGCAATTTCTTATTTTGAAAAAGAAGAAATGTGGGATTGTGTAAAAGAATATGCAGAGATTTTAGCAACTCAATTTTATGAGACAGATAACCATGTTAAGGCGAGCAAATATTTCTACATTAGCAGTAATGCTGGTAAGAAACATTTGAAAAAAGGAGCGTTAAAGTGATGAAAAAAATAAAAAAGATTGTACTAAGTATGGTAGTAATAAGTGCATTAGCATGTGGCATGAATAGTTTACTTTCACCTCAACAATCTTCTTCTAATGGTGGAGATACACCATCACCAACAATACCTAGTGTCTCTGCAGAAGTATCTATTGATTAACGTAATACATTTTTCTTGGATTTAAAATCAGAAAATTCAACTTTTTATAAAAAATGTAGAATACAATGGATAAAATATTGAACCCCTAGTCCGAAACAGATTTGTTTCGGACTATTCTTGTTACTATAATTGTACGTAGAATGGTCGACTAGAACTTCCACTTAGTCTTGTTCTGTAATTTCTTCTCTTTTTGAAGTAAGGCCTTTAACTTTTTTAAATAATTGATTTCCATACGTAAACATTCATTTTCATCTTTTAATGTCTCTATACTCCCTTCAATAGTTGCATTATTTAACTTTGATCTTGTCTTTTCCATAGCTGGCCCCCCTTTCTTCTTTTTATATAGGAATTCCACGCCTTTTAAAGCATATATTTCCCTTCACCTACGAACTATTGCAATAAATTCTTTAACACAAACAATTCATTTGTTTTTATTTTATTTCTCAGAATTTGAGATATATCTTTTGAAAAATCCCCTATATTGATAAATATGAAACATCTAATTTATTTGACATTTCAATGACTTATGACAGGAAAATATATACATTAAATTAAACCTAATGTATCTTTGGTTTGTAAGTCGTAGTTAGTTGGCCAACTTTCAATACAATTTAATAATTAAAAATGAATCAAGTATTAAGGAAAAGTAAGAAAAAAATGATGTATCTAGTCGGTTCACTTCTAATTTCTCTATCAATGTTTTCAACTACAAGTTTTGCAGCTACAGAAGGTGCTGTAAAAAGTGTTACAAATAGTAGTTATACTGGGATTGCAGCTGATATAAATCTACCAAAATCAGTTGTTGTTAAAGATGGATATGTGAATTGGCATTTAGGTATTGGAGCATCTAAAGTTGAGGGTGGTATTTCAAAAACACCAAGTGGATATAAAGTATTTCTTAATTCAGGATATAATGAATCAGGTCAAAACAGTAAGAATTGGAACACACAATATGATACATCAATTAAAGATGGTGATCGAGTAAACCTTAAATAATTAATAACGGGAATGGTACGGTTACTATGTATGTAAATGGAATTTCTAGTCCTGTATATGGCTCATTTTCTCAATATGAACCAGTAAAGATGGTTCAGGGCGTTGAAGATACTGGACGTAATTCTTTTAGCCAAGCTAGCTTTTCAAACGTACTTCTAAGAGCAGATACATCTGGATCTTCCTACAAAAGTTGAAACGGTTCAATTTCTTCCTCATTTTCTAAACACGGTACTTATGGTAACAGTTTCACAGTTTATTCTCAAGTACCATTAAGCGCAAGTTTACGCTAAGATTGTTCTTGTATACGGATGTTTTTGTGAAAAAAGGTAGCTGTACTTTTGTACAGCTACCTTTTTCATATGGATAATTTTTAATAGATATTCTATCAGCCATAAATTGCATTCTTCATATTTTAGCTTCTTTGAATTCAATAGTACTTGATCAGCATGTCTTATTACTCCACTTAACGTATCGAGTTTCAGCTTCTAGCAACTACAACACGCTCTATTTTTAATAATACTACTCTTCTTATTTTAACTTTAATTCCATCGCATTGATTTTTTAATAATAAATATACAACCTATTAATGATAATACATATACAATAAGAATAATATATAACTGTTTTGGTTCAATGCTATCGATATAAAGACTCATAATTGGATATGACCAAGGAAATAGTATCCAATAGTTTGTATGGGAGATAAAAAAACTACCCAGTCCGCCTATAACTCCTACTAATAATGAAAGTAAGGGGATTTTATAGAATATTATATTTATTAAAAAATGTAGATTCACTATAATTAGAGAGCTAATTACCATAAAAAGTACAGAAAGAATTAATTTTTGATAAACAGTCCCAAGACTATCAACTGTTAATACTATAGGTATACTAGTTATGACTAAAGCACATATTAAATAACAAAAAGTAATTATTAAACAAAACAGAAACTTATTACTTAATATAGTTTTTAAAGTAACTCCATGATAAATAGCAGACATATATCCTTTTCTTCTGAATTCATTTACAAAAGAAAAAGATACTAATAGACCTATGGCAATTGGTAAAAATAATCTACAAAAAAGGCTTAGAATCGCTATATGCATGAAAACGCCATCTTTTGATTGAGATGATACAGTTAGAAAGATTTGAAAACTAATTGGTATTAACATAAACAATAGTAACAGGATATACAATCCATTATGAAGACTTTTTTTATATTCACCTAATATACCCACTTATTTCACCCTTTATTATTCATAAGTATAATATTTAAAACTCACAGTTAATAACATAATTCCTAAAATATAGATTGAAGAACTTGCAAGATATAGTAAAATAGTTGTTTCTTTCATCATTACGTCACTTACTATATTCAATGCATAAAATATTGGAAATGTCTTTGTGAATACTGCAGGGAATAATCCATATGTTACGCTAAAGAAAATCCAAATAACTGACAAAGACGCCGCAAGAATTCCCTTTTTTATAATTAAATGAAAAAGTAATTGAGAATATGGTATTGCTAAAGATAGAATTGTACAAAGTAACAACATTTTCAAAAAATAAAGTATAGATATTTCATATCCATTTATAAAAATATACATACCCATAACTGAAAAATTTAAAATATTAAAGATTAAATAGAACAGTATAAACAATAAATTTTTAGCTACCAATAATTTAAACTTTGAAATTGGCTTTGTATAAATAATGGCCCAAGTGCCATATTTATTTTCAGAAGAAATGATAAAATACCACATACAAGCAGAAAAAATGCTTAACGTTAGTGTATTAAAGTTTACTGTAATTGCTATAAGGTTTGTAGATTGAAACATGTCAGGGTTATTCTTGTTAAAAATAAAATAACTTATACACAAAAAGCTTGATAATAATGAAAAAAACAAAGAAAATAATAATAATTTTCTCCCACCGATTTTCCTCATCTCACTATTCACACTTTTAAAGATAAATTGCATTATTATAGTAACTCCTTTTGTTTAGTTAAAGATAAAAATACTTCCTCTAATGTTAGCTTTTTAGGGCTAACTTCAAAAATATCTATATCATTTTTAATTAATATTCTGGTTAAATTAGGAACACTATTTTGATCTATTATAAGTTTGAATATCTCTTCTTTTTCTATGCTATAAGGTATACCCTCTGTATTCAAAATCCTTTCTGTGGCAGTAGTGTCATTAACATGAACAATATATTCTCTAGAAGTAATAATACTGTTTAAATTCCCTTCATAGAGTAAGTTACCATTATGTAGTAATGCTATGTGATCTGCTATCATTTCAATTTCAGCTAAATTATGACTAGAAATAAATATTGTCTTACCCTCATTTTTTACTAAATGAAGTAATAACCGCCTTATCTCGTGTACTCCCTCTGGGTCTAATCCATTTGTCGGCTCATCAAGAATTAGTATTTTAGGATCATTAAGAATAGCAAAGGAAATACCTAGCCTTTGTTTCATTCCTAAAGAAAAATCTTTCACTTTTTTATCTTTTGCTTTATATATTCCTGTAGTTTTTAATACTCTATCTATTTCATCTAAAGGTTTATTAATCATTTTTTGTACATAGGCTAAATTTTCATATGCTGTTAAATTAGGATAATAGGTAGGTGAATCAATAAAACACCCCACATTTTCAAATAATTCTTCTTTCCATTCTTTGATATCTTTATCATTAAATAATATCGTTCCTTTATCTAATGGAATTAATCCTAATAACATTCGCATTGTTGTTGTTTTCCCTGCACCATTTGGTCCAATAAAAGCATATAAACTTCCTTCAGGAACAGATAAGTTTAAATCCCTTACAATGGATTGATTGTCAAAAGACTTTGTTAAATTTTTTGTTTGAATTGCTAATTTCATTTTGTTCCTCACTTTCTCATTTCGAAATAAAAGTAAGTATCTATTAAATTATGGATTTATTAGAAATTCTATTCATCCTTTACCTGATGTTTGCAATTGGGGTTTAGAAAATATTTCTCGTTGTTTTAATTTTTTATCAGTAAGTTCATAGACTTTATCTACACGCTCTAAAATATTTTCATCATGAGTAATAATAATCTTGGTGGATGGCATGGCAAATATATTTTCAATAACAGTATTTGCCGTTTCCCTATCTAAATGGTTAGTTGGTTCATCTAAGATAAGAATCGGATATTCTTTCATAAACAGACGTAACATAGCTAATCTTTGTCTTTGACCACCGGAGAAATTTGTTCCTCCCTCAGAGATAAAAATATCATTTATACTTTGAAATTGAATATAATTACTTAGATTTAATTTCAGTATAGCATTCTGGATTTTTGAAGGATCATAATTTATATCAAAGTAAGATAAATTCTCAGATAAACTACCTCTAAATAAAACTCCATCCTGAGTCATTAGTCCTACCTTTTTTCTTAGTTCCTCACTGTTCCAATCTTTAATATCTCTATTGTCTATTAATATATTCCCCTTATCGGGAGTATGCAATTTTAATAATAAATTAGCCAAAGTAGACTTCCCACTGCCACTTTCTCCAACAATAGCAATACTTTCGTTATTTTTAATGTTCAAACTTAAGTTTTCTATTATTTTTTTGTCATCAAAACTAAACGAAATATTATTAAATTGAATTGAGCCTCTAAGAATGTTTACTTTAGTATCCGATCTATCTATCTCCAACTCCTCTTCCAAGATGTCTAAAGTTCTTAATAAAATTGGTTTAACTGAATTCCAATTTAAAATTGATCCTATAATTGTTGAAACCGGAGAAAATATAATGCTAGATATGGCAATAAAGAAAAAAATATTACTTAAATCCCCTTCTCCTTTACTAAAATTATAAAATCCTACAGCAAGCATTATGATAATAAATATTGTTGATAGGGAACTATTAAATGATTCTAAAGCATTTTGTTTTAGCACTCGTTTATGCACCGTATCTAAGTATTTATTATAATCTTTTTTCCATACAGATTTAATTTTAGAAAAAATCCCTGTGGCCTTTACATAATACATTGCTTTTAATGATTCATTAATTTTACCTCTATGTTCCCCTAGGTAATACGTTTCGACTAAATTAGCATTATATATAAATTTTCCTAAGGAAATATTGATAAATAGGGAACTAGCAATAAAAAACATCAATATTAAAGTATAAAAAGTCTCAGTATATAATAGATACATCAATAATGGAATGATAACTACTATTGATATAATCATTTCAATTAGATCTTCTAAAATATATCCTCGTATTGACTCTAGACTCATAATTCTTACATTTAAATCTCCTGCATGACGTGAAGTAATCTTTTCTATGGGGATATTAAACATATGCTCAAAAACTTTTGTTGTACTTTTTCTATCAATCTCTTTTTGAAATCTTACTTTTATAATTGAAGTTATAGATTTTATCCCTATTACAACTATTAAACTCCCCAATATAATTAATAGGTATCTTACATCCACTTCCTTTGAAGCATTCAAAATATCCATAAACTTTTTCAAAATAAACGGAAAAGTAAAAATTGAGATTTGTGCTAATAATGTTAGTAGTGCTAGTAAGATCATCTGACTAGGGGATACAAAATGATCAATATATCTAAGTAGTATATGTTTTTCACGCCTTTTAATATCTGGCTGTATATCTTCTTTGTTTTCTATTACTAAGATATAGTTACAGAACATCTCTTCAAAACTTCTTATATCAATTACCATGGGTCCTGCCTTAGGATCTACAATATAAAACTTATTTTCTTTAACCCTTTCAATAATTACAAAATGATTAAAGCCCCAAAATGCTATCATCGGCTTTTGTATCCTTTTTAAATCAGCTGTATTTTCTATTCTATATGCAGTTGCAGAGAGTCCATACGATTCACTAACTTTTTTAATATCCAACAAACTCCATGACGATTTTTTATTGATAATTTTACTATTTCTAATTTCCGAAGCTTGTACTGCTAAACCATAATAATGCATAATCATCGCTAGACAACTAGGCCCACAATCAAAAGACGTCATTTGCGGTATAAACTTAATTTTCTTTCTTAACATATTTATCACCTATTCTAGGCATTAAAGTATAAAATGCTATTTAGTTTATTATTCTCTAACCTTTGCAGAAAATACAAAATACTTCCTAAACCTGTAAATAATGCGATTTTATGAGGATTAAAATCTTCTATATCAAAATTATTCAAAAAGTTATTTGTTACTTTCATAACAATTTGTTTTTCATTTTGCTCTAACATACCTCTATTTTCTAACTCCAATAAAAAGTCTAGTTTCCCCATTAAACCATGACATAAACAATAATCACTGTTTACATGTAACGTACTTAAGATTTGATTTTTAAAAAAGATTAAATCTGATTGTATATCTTCATTTTGATATGATTCTAAAATTTTAATTCTTGATATTCCCATTCCACTAAACCCTTTACACCAGCTGTCTGTATACTCATATTCACTCATACTCATTTTCTCACTTTTATGTATACCATGTATTACTCTATCGTACTTATTGGTTTTTAATATGTCTTTTAACTTATAAAGTGCGAGAAGTTGACCTGATAATCCATGAACAAATCCCTTTAAAGAATCTTCTAAATTTAGAGTATCGTGAGCTTTCCAATATAAAAATTCATCATTTGTTTGCATATTATTGACAATGTAATCGCCGAGATTTTCAGCAACTTTAAGCAATATTTTATACTTAGGATTAACTTGATAGAACTTAACTGCAGTTAAAACTAAACCAGCTGAACCCCCTAATATATCAAAATGTTTATCGTTATATCGACCTTTTTCAATATCAGAGTTGATATCCATAAATATTTGCAATACTACCTTTTCATCAATATAGGTTTTATATGGGGAATTTGTTAAATAATAAGAAATGATAGCATTAACACCATTTACAAAACCATAATTATTTTTATTCCTGTTTAGTATTTCTTGCAAAGCTTTTTGTTCGAGTTTATTTATAATTTCAATGTGATTAGGGTCAGCGTTATTTCTCAATAATGTACTTATTCCCAATACCCCATCATATATTCCATTATTCAAATGGTTTATCTCGAGCTCCCCTTGCCAATTTGTTTTTAATCCAATAAAATCTACATCACCGTCTTTTGATATATAACAACCATCAAGAATTTTCTCTGTAATTGCTTCCCTTATTTTATTTGTAGGTAAATTAGTCTGAAAATTTATTGTTTCCTTTACTGTATTCAGCTTATATAGATTATCATTTTGATTAGAAAGGGATATTTCTATAATTTTTCTTTGTAATAAAAAGTCAGCATATGAAATTTTTTTGAATTTCATTTCTAAATCTATTTCATTACTTGATAAACTTTCGTTAGACCCCCATTCATACTTATTAAAGAAATATGGAACATCATAAGATAATAGTGCCTCTATCTCTTTTTGAATAATATCTTTCCTAGTAGCCAAGTAGATATTTTTCTCAAGTATATTTTTTAAATACTTTATAGTCTTTGATTTATTCTCTAATAGATCTGGAACATTTAATCTATCTAATAAAAGAGAATAAACTTTTGTATTTCGATATACTTTTCGATAATTCCATTTAGAAACACTATTTTTCAATATATACACATATTCCTTCTTATTTTTTAAGACTGTATTATATGCATCCTCAAAACCTTTAATAATATCTTTTATATAATTATCATACTCGTATATATCACCGTTAAAAAACGGTAAATTCTGAACTGTATCTTCTACTATTGTCTCTTCTTTTATTTCAATCGGGTTCGATGTAAATTCATTTTTTATTTTAATTGTTTTTACCAAATTCTGCATTACTCTCCCAATGGCACTGTAATCTCTTATTACCTCTCTACCTCCACTAAACTTTATAGGTAGCATTCTAGAATTTAATACTGAATTAGATAATATAAAACTACTTGTTTCTTCAGTGATACTTGGATTTAATGTACTTCCTAATGTCTCAAAATCAATTATGACTGGTGAGGATTGTTTAGCTATGATGTTTTCATTATGTATGTCACTTCCATTAATCAAATACATTACAGAAAGCACTACACCTAAATTATAATAATAATCTTTAATTTGCTCAGTAGATTCACATGATTCATGATTAATATATTCCATATATCCATAATTTCTCTTATTAACTACTTGCGGAATAAAGATATTAGTATTTAAATCCTTATTCAGTTGATTAATTAAACTATGATATAAGGTAGAATTTTTCAAATCAACTGGTTTTAAGATTACCTTATTATTAAATTTATCTTCTAAAAGTATTGTTCTCTTTCCATTATTATGATAGTCACCTAGGTTAGTAACTTTTTCCACATGCATAACATTAAAAGTTGACATTTTATGAATTTCTTTTTGATCTTTTTCAAGAGTTCCTTGTAACCAAATCATATAATTTATTTCATTTTCAATTATTTTAAAAATTTTTTCATTTAATAAAGGTAATATTTTAAAAAAATTTATATAGAACCTTTTAAAATGAAAGAAGTTCTTTGTAAAATACTTATATTCTTCACCGCTATCCATTCCTATCAAAACGTTTTCTACTCTAAGTTTATTTATGTATACAATTAAGGATGGCCTTAATACTTGGTATAGCCTTCTTTCTAAATCAAACATTATCGATTCAGAAATCCTCTCAACATTACCAAAAAAATCAATTTTATTTTTAATCATATTTTTAGAGAATACTACATATGCTTGTATTATTTTTTGAAAATTATAGTTTTCGTCATTCTTAATGATATCATTAAATGAAAAACCCTCTAAAAAGATACCAAAATTTTTTTCTAGGTCTTCTTTTGTTACTAAAGAAGACCCATTATCTATTGTATTCAAAATTCCATGTGAATTATTTTTCATAATAACCTCTTCTTTTTATAGGTAGGAGAAACAGTTAGAAATTCATTATTATTAAAGAGAGTAAGGCGAAAGGCCTTACTCTCTTTAACTATTAGCGGCATTTTTTACAAATTCTTTGTCCCATAATTGTGACGCATGCTACAGGCATATTCCAAGGACAATCTTTAGTTAAAGTTTCAACCCAACCAGGTCCAATACCACCAACTAATTGTTCAAGCTCTTCATCTTCTACGACTTGTAAATATTTTTCATTATCCATTTTAATACCTACCTTCATTTTTTGAAAATGATGTTATAAATTCAATAATTTACCACAACATTGTCTATAAACAATATACCATTAAATGTTAATGAAAAAAAGATATATTTTACAAAAAATAAAATAATAGGATATTTAACTATATCAATATAATAAAAATAAACTTACTTATTATATATTTAAATTATTCTTCTAATATCTGAATAACGATTAAGAATTGTAATTAAGCTTGTGAAAAAGATTAGATTTATAGAAGATATACCTTAAGGAGATTTTACCATAAAAAGGGATAAAAAACTCTTTTTTTTTAATTGTATAATGCTTCACCAGAAAATTTTAATCATGAAATAACTTTAATATATTTAAATTCTTTTACAGAATTACGCTGCCTTAAAGCCTCTGTAAGGATCTAGTATCAATATTGAATTGCAAAAAGCTTGTTAAAAATAAAAAGATGGAATTGCAAATATATTCACTCCACAATTCCACCTCTTCTAAAAATTGTATATCATCAAGTCTCTTGATCCTCGCTATTCTACCAAATTAATAGCAACACATTATTTAGTTATAAGTTCAAACTATTCTACATTTAAACACACGGAAATAACCTCTATGCTTTGTTATTTCCGTGTGAAACTAATTCACTATATATCTCTTTCTCTATATTCTTTAACAGAATTTCCAATCTATTCTTTGTAGCTTGATTAAAATGTGGATTTAGTTCCTTTATTATAAATTCAAGTATCTCAAAGCTTATGTAATCGCCTAATTCAAGTGAATATTGATCAGCCAAAAAAATTTTTAATTTTTTAGAAATCTCCACTTTGTCTTTTTTTGTAATATTTACCCCCATTCGATAACAAACCTCTCTTAGATTAGTCTTAAATACTAATTCAAACAGTTTTTTAACATAATAAAAATATTTTGGAATTAATATAAATCATATAATGAAATTTTTACAAATAAATAAAAAATATACATTATAATCACTAAACAACATATTATGCATCATAAACATATATTGGCTCGTCATAAAGGCGTAAACATTTTGACCAATTTCCACATAACGTTTCCCATTCACCAGCAGGATATACTTCCGTACGCAATATATGAAGTGGTATACGTAAATTCA